>NZ_JBEYUS010000003.1:0-197979 GCF_040643635.1 Saccharopolyspora sp. NPDC047091 | reverse complement strand
CAGGCCCAGCACCGGCAGCAGCACCCCGGCCAGCAGCGGCCCGAGGACCGCGCCGAGCTCCTGCCGGGAGCCCGGGCACCGCCGATCAGCGGGGTCTCACCGCGGCGGCGCGAGCACGACCGCGGAGTTGTGCCCGCCCATCCCGATGGACGACTTCAGGGTGAGCCCGCCGTCGAACGGCGTCGGGCCGTCCAGCAGCCGCGGGTCGCCCGCCGCCTGCCGCGGTGCGGCCGGGACCAGGCCGTGCCGGTGGCCCAGCGCGGTGGCCGCGATCTCGACCGCCGACGCGGCGCCCTGGCAGTGCCCGGCCAGCGGCTTCACCGAGAAGATCTCGGTGTCCGCACCCAGCAGTTCCGCGCAGAACCGCGCCTCGGCGCGATCGCACTGCGCGGTGCCGGGACCGTGCGCGTTGAGGTAGCGGATGTCGCCGCCCGCGACCCCGGCGTTGTCCAGCGCATCCCGCACGCAGCGGTTCACCTCGGTCAGGTTCGGTTCGATCGAGGTGACGTGGTGCGCGTCGTGCGACATGGCGCCGCCGAGCAGCCGCGCGTAGGAATCCGGCAGGCCGCGGGACAGCACCATTCCGACCGAGGCCTCGCCCATGATGAAACCGCGGCTGCCTTCCTGGAACGGCCGGCACGCGTCCAGCGGATCGGCGTCGGTGATCGTGACGCCGAGCCGTTCGAAGTGCAGCACGTTCTCCGGCGTCGCCGACAGATCGGTGGCCACGAAGACCACGTCGTCGACGATCCCGGCGTCCAGCCAGGCCTTCGCGGTGAGCAGTCCCGCGTTCCCCGACGCGCACATCGCGGAGACGTTCATGGCGGGTCCGTGGAATCCGAATTCCTTCATGAACGTCGACATCGGGGTGGAAGGCATCAGCGACAGGTATTCCCGCACCGAGACCCGGCCACCGCGGGACCGGTAGAACTCCCGCCACAGGTCCACTTCACCGAGCACCACGGCGTGCAGCAGGCCCACCCGGCGCCCGGGCGTCCAGCCGCGTTCGCCGGCGTCGGTGATGGCTTCGCGGGCGGCCGAGCGCATCGCCCTGGCGAACCGGCTCGGCCCGTCGGTGGGGTCGCCGCCGTCGGGGACGCGCGCGACCCAGGCGGTGCGGTCCTGGTCGGGCCCGTACCCGTCGACGAGCGTGGCGGCGAGCTTCGAGGAGGCCAGGCCGTCCCAGAACTCGGCGCGTCCCCAGCCGTAGCCGGTGACCGCTCCGATGCCGCCGATTTCGATTTCAGCGTGCTTCGAGGTCATCTTCTTTCCCTTTCCCGTTTTCCCGATCGATCGATTTCGCGATCACCGCTGGGTCGCGGCGATGCGCGTTCGGAGCCGCCGCGAATCGCCCGCCGAGACCGGTGGCGTGAATTCCGCTCGGTCGGCGGGTGGGGGCGGATCACCGAATCGGAGATCGAGTTACGCGCGGTCACTCAGGTCGCCGCGCCTACCCACTCGATCCTCTTTAGAGTGAAGCGAGAGGCGGGCATCGGAAAACCATTCGTGTTTTTGAACTCGAATGACCACGCGAACGGGTCAGAGGTTCACTACCGACATGGCGCGATGGATCACGTGCCGTGTTCGCCGCCGATCGGGCACGGGCTTATGATCAGCGGGCTCCTCGGACGCACCCGCCACTCAGGACGGTTCACGAGCAGCGCACATGGGAAACTACGAGCATCCGGCCGCGGGCTGCGTCCCGCCGGAGAAGGGGAGGGCGCTTCGCTGTTCGAGAGCGGAACGACATGGCGTGGACGGCGGTGGAGCGGTTGCGCGGAACGTGCACAAGATCTGTCTCCTGGATGATCGATGGTTGACCCGGTGGTCTCGCACTCGAAGAACTCGGAGCTGGACCGCGAGTTCCTCGACCTGGCGCTGGCCGCCAGCGGCGCGGTCCGCTGGTCGCTGCGCCTCGACGACGACAGCCTCGCCTGGACCTCCGGCATGGGGCCCCTGCTGGGCCTGCCCGAGGCGGACGAGGAGACGCTGCGCGCCCGGCTGCGCGAACTCCTCGAACCCATCGCGCTGTCCGCCCGCACCGCCGCCGAATGGCACGACCTCGACCTCGAACAACGCCTGCCCGCGACCGACGGCGGCACCCGGTTCGTGCACTTCCACGCCCGGCGCCACCGCGAGGAGGGCGACGCGGACCGGCTCATCGGCGTCGCCGCGGACGTCACCCGCGTGCACCAGGACCGGCAGACCCTCACCGACCTCGCCGACCGGTACCGGCTGCTCGTCGAGCTGAGCCCGGACGCGATCTGCGTGCACCAGGACGGCGTGGTCCGCTACGCGAACTCGGCGACGCTGGGCATCCTCGGCACCGACAGCGTCGACCGGGTCATCGGCCGCCCCATCACCGACTTCGTCGTCTCCGACTCGGTGCCGATGATGCGGGCCAGGCTGCGGACGCTCACCTTCCCCGGCGCGCGGACCAAACCGGCCGAGGCCGCGCTGCACCGGTTCGACGGCAGCCGCGCCCCCGTCGAGGTCGTCTCGGTGCTCACCACCTGGGAAGGCCGTCCCGCGCTGCAGGTGATCCTGCGCGACATCACCGACAAGAAGTCCGCCGAGACCAGCCTGCGCTACCAGGCCGCGCTGGTGCAGCACGTCAGCAACGCCATCATCGCCACCGACCGGGAATCCCTGGTCACCAGCTGGAACCCGGCCGCCGAGGCGGTCTACGGGATCTCCGCGGAGCAGGCCATGGGCCGCCCGGTGGACGAGCTCGTCGGCGCCCGGCTGAGCCCGGCGGAGCTGCTCGCCGCAGGCGGCGTCAGCGAAGCGCTGCACCGGCGCGGCGACGGCAACGCGCTCGTCGTGCGCGTCACGGTCTCCGAGATGGACGACGGCTACGTGCTGGTGTGCGCCGACGAAACGGCCCGCCGCCGCGCCGAGCGGACCTTCGCCACCGTCATCGACGCGCTCGACGAAGGCGTGCTGGTGGTCGCCCCCACCGGGATCATCGAATCGGCCAACCCGGCGGCGCAGCGCATCCTCGGGACGCAGCCCAGCGCCCTGGTCGGGATGGACTCCGAGCGGTGGCCGATGTACGACGAGAACGGCGACCGCGTCAGCGGCGACACCAGGCCCTCCACGATCACGCTGCGGACCGGGAACCCGGTGAACTCGCAGGTGACGCTGGTGCACCGCGACGACGGGGAGAGCGTGTGGCTGGCGGTGTCCTCCCGCGCGCTGAACCCGGACGACCGGCCGCCGCACCGGGTGCTGGTGTCGTTCAGCGACATCACCGAGAGCCTCGCCGCCCGCGAACGGCTGGAGCACGAGGCCACCCACGACCCGCTGACCGGGCTCGCCAACCGCACGCTGGTGCTGCGGCACCTGGACGCGGCGGTGAACTCGCCGAACCGCGCCGAGCCGCTGGCCGTGCTGTTCATCGACCTGGACAACTTCAAGATCGTCAACGATTCGCTGGGGCACGGCGTCGGGGACGAGGTGCTGCGCAACATCGGGCAGCGGCTGGTGCGCGCCACCGGCGACCGGGAACTCGTCGGCAGGCTCGGCGGCGACGAGTTCGTCGTCGCCACCCAGGACTCGCCGGACCACGACGACCTGCGCGCCCGCGCCGACGAGCTGCTGCGCATCCTCACCGAACCGACGCACGTGGACGGCATCCGGCTGCACGTGGACGCCAGCGTCGGCATCGTCGTCTCCGCGCCCGGCGACACCCGCTCCGCGCAGGACCTGCTGCGCGACGCGGACGTGGCGATGTACCGGGCGAAGGCGCAGGGCCGCGGCCGGTACGCGTTCTTCGACGTGGAACTCCGGGAACGGGTGCAGCGGCACATGCTGCTGGAGCAGGAGCTGCGCCACGCCGTGCCGCGCGGCCAGCTGTGGGTGGCCTACCAGCCGGTGGTGGACCTGGCCTCCGAACGCATCGTCGGCGCCGAAGGGCTCCTGCGCTGGACCCACCCGGAGCACGGCACCGTCTCCCCCGGCGAATTCATCCCGCTGGCCGAGGAGAGCGACCTGATCAACGAGGTCGGCGGGTTCATGCTGCGCACCGCCACCCGCGAGTTCGCCGAGCTGCGGCGCGAGAGCGGCGCGGAACTCCAGATCAACGCGAACCTCTCCCCCCGGCAGCTCGGCGACCCGCGGCTGCACGACACGGTCCGCGCCGCGCTCGACGACGCGGGGCTGCCCGCCGGATCGCTGTGCCTGGAGGTCACCGAGAACGCGCTGATGCTGGACGCGACCTCCGCGGTGCGGATGCTGCGGGGCATGCGGAAGCTGGGCGTGTTCCTGGCGATCGACGACTTCGGCACCGGGTACTCCTCGCTGGCGCAGCTGCGGCGGCTGCCGCTGGACACCCTCAAGATCGACCGGTCCTTCGTGGCCGAGCTCAGCGATTCCGACGACGTGCAGGCGATCGTCACGAGCATCGTGGCGATGGCGCACGCGGTCGGGCTGAACGTGGTCGCCGAGGGCGTGGAGACCGCCGAGCAGCTGGACATCCTGCGGCGCATCGGGTGCGACCAGGGGCAGGGCTTCTACTTCGGGAAACCGGCGCCGTTGGCGGATTTCGCCTCGCTCCGCGGAATCGCCGCGCCCTGACCGGGTTTTCCGCCGGTTCCGCACCTCGGTCGCGCCGGTGGCGTGCGGGAACGGGCGATACCGCTGCGCGAGTTCGCGGACGGTGCGGTTCCGCCGCCCACCTCGCCTGGTGGCAGGAGCGGAAGGCGGCACGCCAAGGGTTGCGATCAGGCCGAGGCGAAACCTCGGCTCGGGAGCGGGTCGGCCCTAGCGTCGAGGGGCAGTCGGGACGCCACGCCGAGGAGGGAAACCGATGCCCCGCCCCTTGCAGTTCTCCGCGTTCGTCATGAACACGACCTCGCACATCACCCACGGCGCGTGGCGGCTGCCCGAGGCGCGGCAGACCGATTTCAACGACCTGGACCTGTGGGTGTCGCTCGCGCGGGAGCTGGAGCGGGGGAAGTTCGACTTCGTCTTCTTCGCCGACGTGGTGGGCCTGTACGGGGACCACCGCTCGTCGTGGGAGAAGTTCGTCGAGTCCGGGCTGCAGATCCCCAGCAACGACCCGTCGGTGCTCGTCTCGGCGCTCGCGCACGCCACCTCCGAACTGGGCATCGCGATCACCAGTTCGGTGCTCCAAGAGCACCCGTTCAACTTCGCCCGCAAGATGTCCACGTTGGACCACGCCTCACGCGGCCGGATCGCGTGGAACATCGTCACCAGCCTGTCGCCGAACGCGTGGCGCAACTTCGGCTACGCCGACATCACCCCGCACGAGGAGCGGTACGCGTGGGCCGACGAGTACGTGGACGTGGTCTACAAGTTGTGGGAGGGCTCCTGGGACGACGGGGCGTTGCCGCAGGACAGGGCGTCCGGGGTGCACGGCGACTTCAGCCGGATCCACAAGATCCACCACGAGGGCGCGCGGTACCGCGTCGAAGGTCCGCACCTGGTCTCGCCGTCGCCGCAGCGCACTCCCCTGCTGTTCCAAGCCGGTTCCTCCCCGGCCGGCCGCCGGTTCGCGGCCCGCAACGCCGAGGCCCAGTTCATCCAGTCGCCCAGCCCGAAGGACGCGAAGGTGCTCGTCGAGGACACCCGGCGGCTCGTGACCGAAGCCGGGCGCAAGCCGGGTGACCTGCGGTTCTTCCAGGGGTTGTCGTTCGTCATCGGCAGCACCGAAGCCGAGGCGCTGCTGCGCGCCGACGAGCTCGACGAGTACCTGGACGACGACGCGATCATCGCGCACGCCGCCGGTGGCATCGGCGTCGACCTCGGGCACTACGACCTGGACACCCCGATCGGCGACATCGAATCGGAGGGGTCCCGCAGCCACCTGCTGTGGTTGCGGGAGGCGGTGCCGGACCGGGAGCCGACGGTGCGCGATCTCGCGCGGCTGCGCACCCGCAACAGCCGCGTCGTCGGCACTCCCGAGCAGATCGCCGACCGGCTGGACGAGTGGCGGGCCGCAGGGGTCGACGGCATCAACGTCATGAACTACACGATCCCGGGCAGCTACCTGGAATTCATCGAGCACGTCACGCCGGTGCTGCAGGACCGCGGGCTGGCGCAGCGGGAGTACGCGCCCGGCACCGTCCGCCGCAAGATCACCGGCGCGGACCTGCTCGACGACCACCACCCGGCGGCCGCCCACCGGGGCGCGTTCACCTGAGCGCGGTTCCCGCATTCCCCGCCGCAGCGCGGAAAACCCTTCGACCGGTGAGGAGCCGACGTGACCACCCCAACCCCGATCGCCGCGGACCCGGTGCTGCCGGGTTCCCCCGAACTCGCCGGTCTGATCGCCGAGATCGCCGCCGGGTCGGCGGAACGCGCGGCGCAGGACCGCAACCCGCACGAACAGATCGACCTGCTGCGCCGCGCCCGGCTCGGCGCGATCACGCTGCCGGTGTCCGAAGGCGGTCCCGGCGCCTCGGTGCGGGACCTGCTGTCGGTGGTGATCGACCTGGCCGAGGCCGACCCGAACGTGGCGCACGCGCTGCGCGCGCACTTCTGGCAGGTCAACGAACTGCTGCGGGCGCTGCCGCCCGGCCCGCGCAGGCAGCACTGGCTGGACGAGGTGCGCGCCGGGAAGTTCTTCGGCAACGCCAACAGCGAACGCGGCGGGCGGGCCGCCGGAGCGTTCTCGTTCGCCACCGGTCTCACCCGCACCGCGGACGGTTTCCGGCTCAACGGGGAGAAGTTCTACTCCACCGGCACCCTGTTCGCCGACCACATCGGGGTGTCGGCGCAGCTGGACGAGAACTCGGTGGCGGCCGTGCTGGTGCCGGTGGACCGCGAGGGCGTGACCGTGCTCGACGACTGGGACGGCATCGGGCAGACCCGCACCGGAACCGGCACCACGGTCTTCGACGACGTGTCCATCGCCGAGCACGAGGTGATCGACGTGCGGGTCACCGACGGTTCACCGCGGCCGTCGAGCGACGTGGCGCAACTGCAGCTGTACCTGCAGGCGATCGTCGCGGGCATCCTGCGCAGCGTGGCCACCGATGCCGCCGCGCTGATCCGCGGCCGCACCCGCTCGTTCCAGCACGCGCCGACCGCCTCGCCCGCGGACGATCCGATCCTGCACGCGGAGGTGGGCCGGATCAGCAGCGCCGCCTACGTGGCCGAGGCCGCGGTGCTCGCCGCGGCGGACGAGATCGACGCCGCCTACCGCAGCGAACGGCTCGGAGCACCGGACCGGGAGTTGTTCACGGCGGCGTCGCTGGCCGCGTCGAAGGTGAAGGTGCACGTCGACGCCATCGCGCTGCAGGCGGCGACCGACCTGTTCGAGGTGGGCGGCGCGTCGTCGGCGAGCCGCTCCCGGAACCTGGACCGGCACTGGCGCAACATCCGCACCCTCACCCTGCACAACCCGACCGCGTACAAGGCCGCGGTGGTCGGTGACGTGACCATCAACGGCTCTCCGCTCCCCGTCAACGGCTACTTCTGATCCCACCAGGTGAACGGCCCATCAGCCCGCAAGACCGGGCGGATGGGCCGGTCACCCGCGCCGTGGTTCTCACATGGCGGAACGGAGCCGCGCCGGTGCGGTAGTTTTCGCCCGTGCCCGGCAACCCGATCGCTCCGCCTGAGGTCACTTACGTGACCGTCGCGCTCGCCTGCCGCCTGCCCCCGGTGCGGGTGCCGTGTCGCGGTTCGTCGCCGCTCCGCTGACGAATCCGCCACGGCGCCGCAGGTCCGGCGCCGTCCTCCCGCTCCCGAGGACCCCATGACCGCAGCACTGCCCGCGCTCCGACCGGTCGGCGACCCCGTCCCGCCGGTCCTCTCCCCCGGCCTGCGCCTCGCGGGCACGCCCGCCGCCGAGGTGCTGCGCGTCGCCCGGCGCGACGGGCCGGTGTTCCGCGACGTCGCCGCGGCCCGCACCGGGCTCAGCGCGCCCACGGTGCACCGGCACGTGGCGGCGCTGCTGGAGGCCGGTCTGCTGCGCGAACGCGCCGACCTCGCCCCGGCCGGCGCCGTCGGCCGACCGCGGCTGCCGTTCGAGCTGCGCCGCGAACAGCACCTCACCGCGGGAGTCCACATCGGATTCCGCACCACCACCATCACCGCGCACGACCTGCACGGCCGGGTGCTCGGCGGCATCCGGACGCGCACCGGGACCGGGGATGCCGCCGAGGTGCTGCGCGCGATCGGTGCTCGCGCGCACCGGTTCCTGGCGCGCTGGCCCGGCCGGACCCCGCTGTGGGCCGGGGTCGCGCTCGGCGGCCGCGTCGACGAGCTCGGCCGGGTCGACCACCCGCTGCTGGGCTGGCGGGCCGCCCCGGTCGGCGAGCTGATCGGCGCGCAGCTGGGGCTGCCGACCTCGGTGGCGCCGCACGTGGAATCGATGGCGGCCGCCGAGCTGTCCTTCGGCGACGCCGCCGATCCGCGCGGCAGCGCGCTGTACTGCTACGCCCGCGAGATGATCGGCGTGGCGTTGACCATCGACGGCGCCGTGCACAACCCGAGCACCGGCCCGGGCGGGCTCGGCCACCTGCCGTCCGGTCCGACCGAGCTGCTGGACCCGCGCCGCACCGGCAGGCTCTCCGATGCGGTGAGCGACACCGGGGTCGTCGAAGCGGCCCGCGCGCAGGGGCTGGAGGTGCGCACCACCGCCGCGCTCGCCGAGCTGGCCGCGGACGGTTCGGAGCGGGCGGCCGACCTGCTGCGGGAGCGCTCCCGGGTGCTGGGGCGCGCCATCGGGCACATCGCGGACGTGGTCAACCCCGATCGGATCGTGCTCGGCGGGCAGGCGTTCACCGAGCACCCGGCCGCGCTCCGGGACGTGGCGGACGCGGTGGCGGAGCACTCCGCGGTGCCGCGCGACCTGCGGCTCACCGCCGCCGGGGACGGCATCCAGCAGCAGGCGGCGGCCGCGGTGTCGCTGGACGTGCTCTACGCGGACCCGCTCGGCGCGCTGCGCCACCACGCCCGCGCGACTAGTGGGCGCGGATCAGGCCGCCGTCGCAGCGCAGCTGCGCACCGGTGATGTAGGACGCCGGAGCGCTCGCGAGGAACACCACGGCCGCCGCGTACTCCTCGGGCGTGCCGAACCGGCCCGCCGGGATGTCGGCGCGGGAGGCGTCGCGGACCGCGTCCGGGGCGACCCCGCGGCGCGCGGCCATCGCCTCGTTGATCGAGGTCAGCCGTTCGGTCTCGATCCGGCCCGGCAGCACCACGTTCACGGTGACGCCGTCGGCGGCGACCTCCGCGGCCAGCGTCTTGAGGTAGCCGGCGAGGGCGGCACGACCCACGTTGGAGGCGGCGAGCCCGTTGATGGGCTGCTGCACGCCGCTGGAGCCGATCGCGACGATCCGGCCCCAGCCGCGCTCCCGCATGCCCGGCAGCACCTGCTCGACCAGCCGGACGTGCGCGGTGAGCAGGCGGTGCACGGCCTGCTCGGCGTCCTCGGCGGTCATCTCGGCGGCGGTGCCGGGGGCGGGGCCGCCGCCGTTGAGCACCAGCACGTCCACCGGCCCGAACGCCGCGGTGGCTGCGTCGACGAGGCTGCGCGGCCCGTCCGGGTCGAGCAGGTCCACGCCGATGCCGACCGCCGACGGGAGTTCCGCCGCCAGCTCCGCGGCGAGCTCGGCCCGCCGCCCGCCGAACGCGACGTGCGCGCCTTCGCCCGCGAGCCCGCGCACGACGGCCGCGCCCAGCCCGGAGGTCGCGCCCGGCACCACCGCGACCCGCCCGCTCAACCCGAGATCCATGCGTCCTCCTCGATTCCCGCCCGCTCCGACCAGGTGAGCGGCCCGTCCGCCCACTGTGACCGGTCGAGCAAACCGCTCCGCGCGGGGGTCAGGCGTGCTGCGGGAGGAGCCGGGCGGCGTTCCCGCGATCCACGGCGGCGTGGTCGATCACCGGTGACGCGTCGAGGCGTTCGGTCATCGTGGTGGCGATGTCCGCCGGGGCGTAGGGGAAGTCGCTGCCGAACAGGATGCGCTCGGGGTCGGCGAACGCGGTCAGCCCGGGCAGCGCGTACGGCGAGGCGGACAGCGCGGTGTCGAAGTAGCAGCGGCGCAGGTCGGCCAGCAGGTCCTCGGTGCTCCGCTCGCTCCCGGCGAGCTCCAGGCAGGCGGCGATGCGTTCCGCCGCGTAGGGCAGGAATCCGCCCGCGTGCGACAGGATGATCTTCAGGTCCGGGTACCGGTGCAGCGTGCCGCTCGCGGCGAGCTTCGCGGCGGCGCGGGTGGTGTCGAGCAGGAAGTCCGCGGCGAACGGCGGGATGCCGGGCACCGGGTCGGCGGGCAGCGCCGAGGGGTGCACGAACACGACGGCGCCGCGCCTGCCGAGTTCGGCGAGCAGCGGTTCGAACGCCTCGTCGCCGAGGTAGGTGCCGCCGCTGTTGGCCAGCAGCACGACCCCGTCGGCACCGAGTTCGTCCAGCGCGTGCTCGGCTTCCGCGAGCGCCCCGTCCACGTCGGGCAGCGTGAGCGTCGCCCAGAACCCGAACCGGCCGGGGTGGTCGCGGACGAGCTCGGCGCAGTGCTCGTTGAGGGCGCGCGCCATGTCGCGCCCTTCCTGCCCGGGCCACGGTTCGACGCCGGGGGTGGTGACGGACAGGATCGCGGTGCGGATCTCGTTGCGGTCCATCAGGTCCAGCGAGGCCTGCGGGCTCCAGTCCGGCAGGTGCCTGCCGCCTGCGGCATCGGAGCCGACGCGCTGCAGGGCTTCCCGGTAGACGGGCGGCACGACGTGGTGGTGGACGTCGATGCGTTGTGCCGGGGACATGACCGCCTCCTATTACTTAGCTTGCTAACCAATGACTACGCTAGCACCCATGAGCGGACCCGACCAGGAACCGGAACCCGACCTCGGCGAACCCGGGGCCGACGAACCCGACCTCAGCGAACCCGGCCTCGACGATCCCGGGATGGACGAGCTGGCGCAGGCCGCCGACGCGCTGTTCCTCGCGATGCGCCGGGCCAGGGCCGCGCACGCCGCGGGCGTCGAAGGGCTGTCGCTGGCGCAGCTCGCGCTGGTGCTGCCGCTGGCGTCCGGCGCCGAACTGCCGGTCAGCGACCTGGCCGCGGCCGCGGGCGTCACGCTGCCCACCGCGACCCGGATGCTGAACCAGCTGGAGGGCAAGCGGCTGGTGGCGCGACGGCGCAGCCCCGAGGACGAGCGCCGGGTGCTGATCAGCCTGACCGAGCGCGGCACCGCGGCGCTGCACCGGTTGCGCGCGCAGCGCCGCCGCGAACAGGCCCGCGGCTACGCCGCCTTCACCCCCGAGGAGCGGCTGCACCTGGCGGCACAGCTGGAACGCCTCACCGACATCATCAACTCCGGTTATCGCGAGCACGTCGACTGATCCGGTGGACCCGGACCCGCCCCGGCGGCGATGATCAGGCCCACCGGCGACATCGGGGAGGAACCACCGTGTCCGAGGAGACCGCGCAGGCCGGGTTCGGCCGCGACCGCCAGTCCGCGATCTACGGCGCGGGCGTGACCGGCCGCAGGCCGCGGATACCCACCGATTTCCGGGAACTGGAGCGGAAGGCGCGGCGCCGGAGCTCCCGCCGCGGCTGGGCCTACGTGGCGGGCGGCGCCGGAGCCGAGGCGACGATGCGGGCCAACCGCGCGGCGTTCGACCGCCGGACGATCGTGCCGCGCGTGCTGCGCGACGTGTCCCGCCGGGACCTCGGCGTCGAGCTGTTCGGCCGCCGCATCCCGGCACCGGTGCTGTTCGCGCCCGTCGGCGCGGCCGAACTGCTCCACCCCGAAGCGGACCTGGCGGTGGCGCGGGCCGCCGCCGAGCTCGGGTTGCCGTACGTGTTCTCCAGCCAGGCCTGCGTGCCGATGGAGGACTGCGCGGCCGCGATGGGCGACTCGCCGCGCTGGTTCCAGCTGTACTGGAGCACGGACGAGGACCTGGTGGACAGCCTGCTCGCCCGCGCCGAGCGCAGCGGCGCGGAAGCCGTGGTGGTCACGCTCGACACGACCTTGCTGGGCTGGCGCCCGCGGGACCTGAACCTGGGTTCGCTGCCGTTCGCGCGCGGCGAGGGCATCGCGCAGTACACCTCGGACCCGCGGTTCCGGGAGCTGGTGCGGGAGCGGATCGCGCGGGGCTCCGGCGGCGAGGACGTGCGCGTCACGGTCGCCGCGGTGCGCGCGCTGCTGTCGATGAGCCGCCGCTTTCCCGGGCCGCTGCTGCGGAACCTGCGTTCGCCGGAACCGCGGGAGGCCGTGCGCACCTTCCTGGACACCTACTCGCGGCCATCGTTGAGCTGGGCGGACCTGGCATCGCTGCGGGAGCGCACGACGCTGCCGATCCTGCTCAAGGGCGTGCTGCACCCCGACGACGCCCGCCGCGCCGTGGACGCGGGCGTGGACGGCGTCGTCGTGTCGAACCACGGCGGCCGCCAGGTCGACGGCTCCATCGCCGCGTTGGACGCGCTGGCGGAGATCGCGCCGCTCGTCGGCGCGGAGCTGACCGTGCTGTTCGACAGCGGCATCTGCTCCGGCGCCGACGTGGTCAAGGCGCTGGCGCTGGGCGCGGACGCGGTCTGCGTCGGCCGCCCCTACCTGTACGGGCTGGCGCTGGCGGGTGCGGCGGGGGCGCGCGACGCGGTGGCCGACATCGTCGCCGAGCTGGACCTCACCGTGGGGCTCACCGGGCACACCTGCCCCGCCGAGCTCACCCCGGACGTCCTCCGCGGCTGAGCGGGGAACCACCCGCGCACGACCGGTTCCGCACCAGGTGGACGACCAGCGCAGCGACACCGGAGTGCCGCGCCCCCGGTCGGCCGCACCTTCACCACCGGCCGGGAGGCCCGTCGCCCGCACCACTGAGAGCCTCCGCAGCGGACCTCGCGGGCCGGCGGAACCGGCAGGCGGACGACGTGAACACCTGATCGTCGTCCGGCGTGGCACCTCACGAGGTCGGCTCCACGACCGCCGCCGCGACACGATCAGCGCCCTGCCGGCGCGCGAGGAGACCGGAGGCGGTCACTTGCGCGGTGCGGCGGACCAGGTCGGTGAAGTCCAGGCGCATGGCGGCGAGCTCGGGATCGGAGGCGTAAGCGGCCAGCATCTCCGGGGAGGGCCGGCTGCACTGCCAGGCGGTCATGGCCATCAGCAGGGTGGTCTCGACCAGCGAGGCCGCCTCGGCCTCGGACAGGTCGGGGAGGTGCCGCCGGACGAGCTCGACCAGAGCCTGGAGCGACTGCCGGGCTCGGCGCTTGTGCCGGATGCCGACGTCGGTGGAGATGTTCTGCTCCAGCACCGCGCCCTGCGCGCTGAGCAGGTCGCACAGCACCGGCCGGTTCGCCATCGAGGTGGCCCACAGGTCGGCCAGGTGGTCCCCGCGCTCTCGCGGCGTCCCCCGGCCGAGGCGGGGCGCCTGCTCCAGTTCGGCGATCCACTCCGCGATCTCCGCGTCGAGCAGGTCGAGCAGGACGTCCTCGCGGGATTCGAAGTAGCGCAGGACGTTCGCCTTGGCCAGGCCGGCCCGGCGGCTCAGCTCGTTCAGGCTCAGCTTGGCGACCGGCACCTCCGCGAGCATCGCGGCCGCGGCGTCGCGGATCTGCCGTCGCCGCTGGGTTCGCTGCTCTTCGGTCCGGGCGCGCTGGAAGGACATGCCGCCCATGTTACAGACCGGCGGTACTTTGCTTAGCGACCGCCGGTCCTTTACGCTGGACGAAGACAAGAGACCGACGGTACTTAAAGGGGTCCACGATGTACCAGGTTCCCGACCAGCGCGGAAGGCTCGCCGTGGTCACCGGCGCCAACAGCGGCACCGGCAAGGAGGCGGCCCAGCGCCTCGCAGGCGCCGGAGCAGAGGTCGTCCTCGCCGTGCGCACCCCGGACAAGGGCGAGCAGGCGAAGGCCGAGATCCGCGCCGCGCACCCCGGCACCCACGTGCAGGTCCGCCGCCTCGACCTGGCGGACCTGTCCTCGGTGCGCGATTTCGCCGACGGCCTCATCGCCGAGGGGAAGCCGCTGGACCTGCTGCTCAACAACGCCGGAGTCATGAACGTGCCTCGGCGCACCGAGACCGCCGACGGCTTCGAACTACAGCTGGGCAGCAACTTCCTCGGGCCGTTCGCCCTCACCAACCGGCTGCTGCCGTTGCTGCTCACCGCCCCCGCGCCGCGGGTGGCCACGATGAGCAGCGGCACCGCCAACCGGGCGCGCATCGACTTCGACGACCTGCAGTCCAGCCGCTCCTACAGCCCGACCCGGGCCTACGCGCAGTCCAAGCTCGCCGACATGCTGATGGCGGTGCATCTCGCCGAGCTCGCGGCCCGGCGCGGCTGGCCCGTGCTGTCGGTCGGCGCGCACCCCGGCGCCACCCGCACCAACCTGATGACCTCCGGGCCCACCCTCAACGGCAAGCCCGGCCTGCTGGAATCGATCCTGTACAAGATCGTGCCTGCGCAGGGACCCGAGCAGGGGGCGGAACCCCTGCTGTTCGCGGCGACGAGCCCCGCCGTCACCGCAGGTGACTACTACGGCCCGCGATGGGGCCTGGTCGGACCGACGAAGCAGGTCGAACTTCCCCGGCCGGGCCGGGACGAACGCGTCGCGGCCCGCCTGTGGGCCGAGGCCGAACGCCTCACCGGAGTCTCCGCCCCCGCATGAGGATCGCGGGAGGCGACGCCCCGCGGAGCCGCCGGAACGCCGCGCGTCCGCTGTCAGGAGGCACCGCACCCGGAGCGCAGCGAGTCGGCGATCTTCTCGCCGACGAGGACGGCGCTCAGATGCGGGTTGGCGCGCGGCAGCCACGGGAACACGCTCGCATCGGCGACTCGCAGGCCGTCCACCCCGAGCACCCGGCCGTGCGGGTCGACGACGGTGTCCGGCCGGTCCGGGTCGCCCATCCGGCAGGTGCCCGCGGCGTGCGCGGTGTCGGAGACGTTGGCGAGCGCGAACTCGGCGAATTCCCGGTCGTTCAGGGCGGTCGCGGGATCGAGCATGCCCGCGCCGAGCCCCATCGCGGCGCTGATCTTCCGCAGTTCCGGTTGTGCCGCGAAGGCGCGCAGCTCGTCCACGACCACGCGCAGCCGCCGCAGGTCCCGCTCGTCGGAGAGCAGGTCGAACGCCACGTCCGGGTCCGCGGTCGGATCGGTGCCGGTGATCCGGACTCGCCCGGTCGAGTTGACCCGGTTGTTCCAGCCGAGGAGGCCCGCGACGGGGATGCCGACGCCGAGCGCGCCCGGCGCGGCGAGCATCCCGTCGTTGCGCTCGTCGTCGACGCCGGTGCTGAACCGCAGGCACAGCTGCCCGCGTTCGGGCAGGCCGCCGAAGTCCGGCGGTTCGTGCAGCGCGAGCGCCAGCAGGATCGACGGGTGGTCCTGCAACCCGTGCCCCACCGGCAGGTCCGCGACCGGCGCGATGCCGAGTTCGCGCAGCTCGGCGGCGGGCCCGATGCCGGAGCGTTGCAGGATCGCCGGGCTGTGCACGGCACCGGCGGCGAGCACGACGTCGGCGGCGCGGTACTCGACGGGCTCGCCGTCGATGATCGCCCGCACCCCGATGGCCCGGTTCCCGTCGAACCGGATGCGGTCGACGAGCGCGCCGCCGATGACGTGCAGCTCGGCCCGGTCCCGGTTCGGTTCGAGGTAACCGTCGTTGGTGGAGACGCGCCGCTCGCCGATCGCGTTGTAGGCGTAGGGCGACACCCCGGTCGAGCCGGGCGCGTTGTGGTCCGGCGCCCACGGGTGCCCGCGCCGGTCCGCGATCAGGTCCACGGCGGCTTCGACGGTGGCGAAGTCCTCCCGCCGCGGCCGCCGCACCGGGATGGGCCCACCGGAGCCGTGGTACGGCCGGTCGGCGAAGTCGTGGTCGTCCTCCAACCGGTTCAGCAGCGGCAGCACGTCCTGGTGGCCCCAGCCGGTGCAGCCCTGCGCGGCCCAGCCGTCGAGGTCCTCGACGGTCGGCCGGATCGCGAACAGCCCGTTGATCGCGGAACTGCCGCCGACGCCACGGCCCCGCACGTAGCGCGCCGGTTCCTGCGCGGCGGACCTGGTGGCGCGCAGCGCGGGGAAGGTGTGGGTGGCGGCCAGCTGCTCGACCAGCTTGGTCTTGCCGGGTTCGATGCCGCGGATCTCGGGCGGCGTCTCGGCGGAGCGGTAATCGGGGCCCGCTTCGAGGAGCAGCACCCGCCTGCCGTCGTCCTCGGCGAGCCTCGCGGCCACCGCCGCCCCCGCGGACCCTGCTCCGATGATGATCGCGTCGTACATCGCCCCTCCTCGACTGGCCGGCCGCGAACGTGCGCACGGCCGGTTCGATCTCCCCGGGCTACAGGAGAAACCATGCCGTCAGGTCATCCTCAACACGATGTGCTCCAGGTCACTCCGTTTCACTCGAATCGCAGGTGAACGGCGCACGGACACACTCCATTCGGACGAACGGGACGGCCGGAGAGCCTGCCGGGCGCGCGCGGGCGCCGGCTCCCCCGACGAACTCCCCGCTCCGCAAAGGTCGGACCAAATCGTTGACAGGGTTTCCCGGCGCGCTTAGCGTATCCGGCATTGGTCCTACCAAAGGAGGTGTCCAGTGGGTGTCGATCTCTCGTTCCTGGTGCGCAGCCTGGCCGAGCAGGCCACGCCGGAACCGGGCACCGGCCTGCTCCGGCTGCCGACCGAACGGGACCTGGTCGCGTCGCTGGACATCAGCCGGGGCGCGCTGCGCGAGCAGCTGTCGATGCTGGAGATGCTGGGCTTCCTGACCCGCACCCAGGGCCGCGGCTCCTACCTGGGCGTGCCGGACGCCGGGTTCATCCAGCTGTACTTCGACCTGTCGAACGAGCTCGGCCAGCTCGGCGGCGGCCAGTTCCGCTCGGCCCGCGAAATGCTGGAGATCAGCATGTCCGAGGCCGCGGCCCGGCTGGCGACCGCCGACGACGTCGAAGTGCTGCGCGGCCTGGTCGACGAGATGGTGCGCGCCAGCGCGGCGGGCGAGGACGACCGCGCGCTGGAAGCGGACCTGGACTTCCACCGCCGCCTGTTCACCATCGTCGACAACCCCATCTTCACCCTGCTGCACGACGGGCTGGGCCACGTGCTGCGCGACGAGGTGGTGGACCGCCGCCGCGCCGCCGTCGAACGCGCTCCCCTGGCGCCGGGCGAGGACCGGATCATCGACACCGTCCACTACGGGATCGTCGACGCCGTGGCGGACCGCGACGGCGAGGCCGCGCGGGCCGCGATGCGCCACCACTTCGAGGTGTGGTCCTCGCTGACCGGCGAAGGCTGACCCGCACCCAGCACCACCCACCCACCAGCGCCCGACGTCCGGGCGCCGGTGCGCGCTGCCCGCTTCCGGGCCCGAGCAGGAGGTTTCACATGAGCGAACCCGACGTCGTGTTCGTGGGGATCGGCGCCATCGGCAGGCACATGGCGAGCAGGCTGGTCGCTGCGGGCCGCGCGACGATCGCCGTCGATCCGGGCCCGTCCGCGCGGGAATGGGCTGCGGCGCAAGGGATTTCGGCGGTCGCGTCGATCGCAGCGGCGCCGCGCGCCGAGCTCGTCGTGGTGATGGTCGCGACCCCGGACCAGCTGGCCGCGCTCGTCGACGAGGCGTTGCGCCGCAACGACCTCGACGGGCAGCGCTGGATCGTGATGAGCACCGTCGGCCCGGATGCCGTGCGGGAGCAGGGATCGCGGCTCGTCGCGGCCGGCGCGCTAGTGCTGGACGTGCCGGTCACCGGCGGGGTGGCGCGGGCGCGCACCGGTGAGCTGACGCTGTTCGCGGCCGGGAACCCGGCGACCATCGCCGCCGCCCGCCCGGTGCTGGAGTCCTTCGGCGCGATCCGCGAGGTCGGCGAGCGCATCGGCGACGGCCAGGCGATCAAGGTGGTGAACCAGCACCTGTGCTCGGTGCACATCGTCGCCGCCGCCGAAGCCCTGTCGCTGGCCGGAGAACTGGGCCTGGACCGCGAGCAGGTGCTGTCGCTGGTCGAGTCCGGCGCGGCCGGGTCGTGGATGCTCTCCGATCGCGGGCCGCGCATGTTGCAGGGCACCGACGTGGAGGTGACCAGCACCGTCGGCATCTTCGTCAAGGACAGCAACCTCGTCGCCGATGCCGCCCGGCAGGCCGGGGCGGACACGCCGCTGCTGGACCTGGCGCGGGAGCGCTACGAGCGCGCCGCCGACGCCGGGCTGGGCGCGCGCGACGACTCGCGGGTGATCGAGACCTACCCCGCGCCCTGACCCGATTCCCCCGCACCACGCGGAAATCCCTGCGTCCCCTGCGGTCGCTGCAAAGGAGCAGACCATGTCCGCTGCGCCCACCACCGGACCACCGCGCGACAACCCGGCGAAGGTGTCGGTCGCGTCGATGATCGGTACCGCGGTCGAGAGCTACGACTTCTTCATCTACGGCACCGCGTCGGCCGCCTACTTCGGCTCGGTGTTCTTCCACACCGGCAACGAGCTCCTCGGGGTGCTCGCCTCGTTCGCCACGCTCGCCGTCGGATTCTTCTTCCGCCCGCTGGGCGGCTACCTCGCCGGGCACTACGGGGACCGGCTGGGCCGCAAGACGGTGCTCATGTGGTCGCTGGCGATCATGGGCCTGGGCACGGTGCTGATCGGGGTGCTGCCGACGTTCGCCCAGGTCGGGGCGCTGGCTCCGGTACTGCTGATCCTGCTGCGGATCGTGCAAGGCATCGGGTTCGGCGCCGAGTGGGGCGGCGCGGTGCTCATGTCCGTGGAGCACGCGCCGGAGCGCAGGCGCGGGTTCTTCGGCGCGGTGCCGCAGATCGGCATCCCGGCGGGGCTGCTGCTGGCGAACGGCGCGTTCCTCGCCTCGGAGGCCGTGTTCGACGGCGACTGGGTGTGGCGGGTGCCGTTCCTGGTGTCGATCGTGATGGTCGGCGCGGGCATGTTCATCCGGATGAAGATCTCCGAGTCCCCCGACTTCACCGCCATGAAGGACCGCGGCGAGATCCACAAGACCCCGGCCCTGGAGGTGCTGCGCCGCGACTGGCGGGTGATCCTCAAGATCGTGGCGCTGCGGCTGGCCGAGACCGGCGGCTACTACATCACCACCAGCTTCATGCTCTCGTACGTCGTGCTGGCCGGGCTGGCGGACAAGCAGCACGTGCTGGTCGGCACCATCGTCGGGTCGGCGCTGGGACTGCTCAGCCACCTGCTGTTCGGCGCGCTGTCGGACCGGATCGGGCGGAAACCGGTGTTCCTGCTCGGATCGGTGTTCACCATCGCCTTCGGCATCCCGATGTTCCTGTTGGTGAACACGGGCGCGGGCATCGCCGTGGTGGTGGCGGTGTCGCTGGGACTGCTGCTGAGCCACGACCCGATCTTCGCGGTGGAGTCGTCCTGGTTCTCCGAGCAGTTCCCGCGGGACGTGCGCTCGTCCGGGATCTCGTTGGGCTACAACGGCGCCTCGATGGTCGCGGGCCTGCTGCCGTTCCTGGCGACCGCGTTGTACGGCGTCGCGGGCTGGCTCGGTGCGGCGCTGCTGTTCGTGCTGCTGGGCATCGTCTCGACCGCCGTCGCCGCGGTCACCCCGGAAACCGCTCCCGCGACACTGCCGGACACCGATCCGGCCCCCGGAAAGGAAGTGAGGACCGCATGACCGCATTGAGCGAGTCGCGCCCGGCGGAGCTCGCCGCGCGCGCGGATCGGGTGCGCGCGGCCGCGCACCGGATGCGCCACCACATGCTGAACATGGGCGAGGTGCAGGGCCAGGGCTACGTGGGCCAGGCGCTGGGCGTCGCCGACGTGCTCGCCGTGTCCTACGTGGACCAGCTGCGGCTGCGCCCGTCGGACCCGCACTGGGCGCAGCGGGACCGGTTCCTGCTGTCCACCGGCCATTACGCCATCGCGCTGTACGCGGCGCTCGCGGAGGCCAGGACCGTTCCGGTGGCGGAACTGGAGACCTACGGCTCGGACGGGTCGCGGCTGCCGATGTCCGGCATGGCCTCCTACACGCCAGGCATGGAGATCTCCGGTGGTTCGCTGGGCCACGGCCTGGCGGTCGCGGTGGGCATGGCGCTGGGGCTGCGGCTGCGCGGCGAATCCCCGCGGGTGTTCAACTTCCTCTCCGACGGCGAGCTCGACGAGGGTTCCACCTGGGAGGCCGCGATGGGCGCCAAGCACCACCGGCTGGGGAACCTGACCGCGATCGTGGACATGAACGCGCTGCAGGCCGACGGGAAGACCGAATCGGTGCTCAGCATCGAACCGGCCGAGGAGAAGTGGGCGGCCTGCGGCTGGTTCACCCAGCGCGTCGACGGCAACGACGTGGCGGCGCTGCTGGCCGCGTTCGACGCGGCCGCCGAGCAGGCCGGTCCGGAGGGCACCCCGTCGGTGATCCTCTGCGACACGCAGATCGGCCGCGGCGTCCCGCTGCTGGAATCCCGCGAGAAGGCCCACTTCATGCGGATCGACGAGCACGAGTGGCAGCTGTGCCGCGACCAGCTCACCGCCGGTTTCGAAGGAGCGAGCGCATGAGCACCCCCACCACGAAGCGCCTCACCACCTCGGCGATGATCGCCTCGTTCGCCGACCCGGGGCAGCGGACCGCACCCGCCCCGTTCGGGCACGCGCTGGCCGCGCTCGCCGAGCAGGACCGGCGGATCGTCGGCCTCACCGCCGACCTCGGCAAGTACACCGACATGCACGTGTTCGCCGAAGCCCACCCGGACCGGTTCTTCCAGATGGGCATGGCCGAGCAGCTCCTGTTCGGCGCCGCGGCGGGCATGGCCGAAGTCGGGCTGGTGCCGTTCGCCTCCACCTACAGCGTGTTCGCGGCGCGCCGGGCCTACGACTTCCTGTGCCTGGACATCGCCGAACCGAACCTGAACGTCAACATCATCGGCGGCTTGCCCGGGCTCACCACGGGATACGGCCCGAGCCACCAGGCGACCGAGGACATCGCCATCTTCCGGGGCATGCCGAGCCTGACCATCGTGGACCCCTGCGACTCGGTGGACATCGAGCAGGCGGTGCCGCAGCTCGCGGCCTCGGACGGGCCCACGTACCTGCGGCTGCTGCGCGGGAAGGTGCCGACGGTCCTCGACGAGTACGACTACGAGTTCCGGCTCGGCAAGGCTTCGGTGCTGCGCGGCGGCAACGACGTCGTGTTCGTCTCCAGCGGCCTGATGACGATGCGCGCGTTGCAGGCCGCGCAGGACCTCGCCGAGCACGGCGTCGACGTGTCGGTCGTGCACAGCCCCACCATCAAGCCGTTCGACTCGGAGACGGTGCTCGCCGAGCTCGGCGGCGGCAGGCTCGTGGTCACCCTGGAGAACCACACCGTCGTCGGCGGCCTCTTCGAGACCCTCGCCGCGGAACTGGCCAAGGGCGGCGTGCAAGAGCGCGTCGTCCCCATCGCCCTCCCCGACGAATTCCTCGACGCGGGAGCCCTCCCCACCCTCCACGAACGCTACGGCCTCGCCCGCACGACCATCGTCGCCAAGGTCCTCGCCGAGCTCGGGTGAGTCGCGCCCCGCTGAGCTTCGAACGCCCGGCCGGTGCGGCCCGGCCGGGCGTCGGGTGAGCGGTGTGAGCGAGCCGGGCCACGCGCACCGCCCCCGCGTGCCTCCATTCGAGTGTGGATCTTCGATTTCGGCGCGGGAGCGGGACTTTTCGCTGAACACTTCGTCGGGTGATGAAAGACGAACTCGGCGACGTCGAGCCCGCACCGCGACCCCCGCAACCGCGGGTCACCTTCGCGGCGGCCGTCCGCGGCGGTGTGCGCAAGTCCTTCCAGGCGAGGGACCGCGCCTCGCGCAGCGAGTTCTGGCTGTTCGCCCTCTTCTACGGGGCCTTGATCTGCGCGCTCCTGATCTTCCTGGTTGCGATACCGGAGAACCTGCACTGGTTGGGGATCCTCGTCTACGCCGCGGGCGCGAACGCGGGGTTGATCCCGTTCATCGCCGTCGGCATCCGGCGGCTGCACGACACGGGCCGCAGCGGCTTCTGGTGCCTGCTCCTGCCCACCTGCTTCTTCTTCATCGTGCTGGTCTTCTGGGTGGAGCCGAGCCGACCGCACGCGAACCAGTACGGCCCCTGACCGCACGAACCACCTAGCCGTCCGCCGCGTTCCGGCTAGGTGGTTCTCGCCGACGCGTTCCGCCCGGGGCCGGTGCCAGGGTCGACGTCGTGAGTGGAACGACGGTTCAGGAGGCGCCGACGCGGGCGGCGCGGGCGACGGTGCTGGGCGCGGCCGGGTTGACGATCATGTCGGCGGCGCTGATCGCGCCGAGCCTGCCCGCGATGACCGGCGCGTTCGCGGGCGCTGACGTGCTGGTGCGACTGGCGTTGACGATCACGTCGCTGGCGATCGCGATCAGCGCGCCGATCTCCGGCGCGGTCGCCGACCGGCTCGGCCGCCGCCCGCTGCTGGTCGGCGCACTGGCGCTGTACGCGGTGGCGGGCACGGCGGGCTACTTCGCGACCGGCCTGGGACCGCTGCTGGTGACGCGGGTGCTGCTCGGGGTCGCGGTCGGCGGGCTCATGACCGCGGTCAGCGCGCTGATCACCGACTGGTTCGACGGGCGGCGCCGGGCCACGTTCCTCGGGATGCAGCAGGCCGCGGCGAGCCTCGGCGGTGTCGTCTTCCTGCCGCTGGCGGGGGTGCTGGCGGCGGTGGACTGGCGGCTGCCGTTCTGGCTCTACGCCGCCGGTGCGCTGGTGCTGCCGTTCGCGCTGCGGGCGGTCCGGGGAACTCCGCGCACCGCGGACCGGCCCGCCGCCGGCCGGGTCCGGAACAGCGGGCGGATCGGCCGGATCTACCTGCTGGCGCTGGTGGCGACGCTCGTGTTCTACATGGCGCCGACGCAGCTGCCGTTCCTGCTGGCCGGTTTCCACCTCGGCCCGGCGGTCACCGGTGCCGTCGTCGCGTGCAGCACGCTGACCGGCGCGGTCGGCGCGCTGGCCTTCCCGGCGTTGCGCGGCAGGCTCGCCCCGCGCGTGCTCACGGCGGGCAGCACCGCGCTGCTCGGGCTGGGCTGGGTGGTGATCGGCATCGCCGGTTCCGCCGGGCCGGTCGTGCTCGGACTGCTCGTCGGCGGCGTCGGCGTCGGGCTGGTGGTCCCCGACCTGAACCTGCGGCTCGCCGAGCTCGCGGCGCCCGCCAGCCGCGGGCGGGTGCTCAGCGGACTGGTCACCGGGATCTTCCTCGGCCAGTTCCTGTCGCCGCTGGTCGCGCAACCGCTCATCGAGGTTGCCGGGATCTCCGGCGCCTTCACCTGGACCGGCGCGGCGCTGGCCGCGGCCGCGTGCACCGCTGCGGCGCTGCACCGCAACGAGAGGAAATCCTGATGATCTACCACGGAAACCGGTTCACCTTCCGAGCCGACGCGGACCCGGAACGCGTCGAGGAGGCGCTGGAGAGCCTGCGCAACCAGGGCCGGACCATCCCGGCGGTGCGGTCCTTCGTCGTCGGCCCGGACCACGGCGGCGAGTACGACCACGGCGCCGTCTTCGTGCTGGCCGACCTGGACGGCTACCAGGAGTACCTGGTGCACCCGGCGCACCTCGCCACCGACCGCGTCGGGTTGCCGCTGGTGGACAGGTTCGCGTCGTTCGACATCACCGACGACCCGGACCCCGGGCTCGCCGAGAAGATCGCGGAGCTGCACCGGCGGCGGTACGACGGCATGCCGGACATCGCCGCGCTCGTCGCAGGACTCGGCGAGTACCGCGGCAGCGCCGCCCCCGGACAGCATGGCGAGCGGGTCAGGGAGTGATTCCCGGGAGGTCGCGGAGCTGCCGTCGCGAGGTGACGCCGAGCTTGCGGAAGATGTTGCGCAGGTGGGCGTCGACCGTGCGCGGGCTGAGGAACAGCCGTTCCGCGACCTCCTTCGACGTCGCGCCCGTCGCCACCTGCCGCGCGATGTGCCGTTCCTGGAGGGTGAGTTCCGCTGCGGCGGCCGCGGGACGTCCGGTGACCCGTCCTCCCGCCGCGCGCAGCTCATCGGCGGCGCGGTCGGCGAACGCGGTCATCCCGAGGTCGGCGAGTTCCCGGTGCGCGGCGCGCAAGGTCTCCCGGGCTTCGAGCCCGCGGTTGCGCCTGCGCAGCCATTCCCCGTACAGCAGCCGGGCCCGCGCCCGGTGCGGGGCAGTCGGTGAACCGTCGAGGTGGTCGAGGGCCTCCCGGTAGTCGTCCTCGTCCCCGCTGATCAACGCGCGGGCGCAGGCGGCGACGCCGAGGCCCCACGCCGAGCCACCGGCCCGGGTGCGTTCGGCGAGCGAGTCGGCGGCGGCTTCGGCGGCGGCCCGCGCACCGCAGCGGGAAGCGGCCTCGACCAGTTCGGGCAGCGCGATCCCGGCGAGGAACAGGTCGCCGGGCCCCGTCGCCGCCTCGGCCGCGGCCAGTGCCGCCCGGTAGTCGCCGCGGCCGTTGTGCAGCAGCGCGGTGGCCCAGTGCAGGTTGGCGGCGAGCTGCCCGGCACCGTCCCCCTCTCCACCCAGCCGCGCCAGTTCCCCGTGGTCCCCGCGCATCGCGGCCAGGTGCAGGCGCGGGTACCGCAGCGGCGGTTCCCCCGCGGCGTCGGCGATGGCCTCCTCCTCGGCGATCGCCGACGCGGCGGCGGCGAAGTCACCGGCGAGCACGGCGCCGGACGCGGTCTGGGCGAGGCCGAGCCGCACGACCATCGGCGAGCCGGAGGCGCGGCCCGCCCGCACGATCCGGCCGGTGACGTCGGCGTGCGCGTCCAAGTCCCACAGCTCGGCCGCGATCATGGCGGCGAGCGCGGGGCGGGCGGCGATCGCGGCGTCGTCGGCGACGGCGGCGCGCAGCAGCGGGCCCGCCGCCCGGTGGCCGCGCGTCTCCAACGCCACCAGCGCGTCGAGGACGTCCGGCGGCCCCGGTGCGGGCGCGGCAGCGTCCAGCACCGCGTCGAGCACCCCGGACGCCCGGCCCACCACCAGCGCCATCTCCAACGCGTCCAGGTGGTGCTCCCGGGACACCGCCGGGTCCACTTCGGACATGCGCTGGGCGGCGCGGAGCATGAACACCGGCCCGTCCTCGCCGCCCGCGGCGAACGCGATCCGGCCGCGCAGCAGGTCGGCCTCGGCGCGCCGCCGCTCGTCGAGGCCGCCGGTGGCCGCGGTCGCGAGCAGCTCGGCCGCCGCCTCGACGCCGCCCGCCGCGAGCCGGGCCCGCACGGCCGCGAACGTGCGGTCGGTGCGGCGCACCGGGTCCAGCGACAGCGCCGCCGCGCGTTCGAGGACGGCGGCGGTCGCCGCGACACCGCCGCGCGCGCCGGCCCGGGCCGCGGCCGACTCCAGTTCCGCGGCCACGTCCTCGTCGGGGCCGGTGCCGGACTGGCCGCGGTGCCACGCGCGGCGGTCCGGGTCGGCGACCGGGTCCGCGACGGCGGCGAGCGCCCGGTGCGCGGCGTGGCGCTGTTCGGCGTCGGCGGCGCGGAGGACGGCGGACCTGGCCAGCGGATGGCAGAACCTGATCCGCGTGCCGAACTCGGCGAGTCCGGACGTCTCCGCCACCGCGGCGGCCCCGCCGTCGATGCGGAGTTCGCGGGCGGCGGCCCACACCGGCACCGGGTCGCCGGCCGGTTCGGCCGCGGCGACGACCAGCAGCGCCCGGGCGGTCGCGGGCAGCCGCGCGAACCTGGTGCGGAAGGAACGCTCGATCCGGTGCGGCACGGACGAGGTCACCGGTGGCTCACCGCCCTCCCCCGGCAACTCCAGCAGTGCCAACGGGTTCCCGCGCGCCTCGGCGAGGATGCGGTCCCGCACCTGCTCGTCGCGCGTGGCGCGCAACAACCGGCGCGCCTGCGCCTCGGGCAGTCCGCCGAGCAGCAGCCCGGGGAGTTCGTCGAACCCGTTCCGGGCCGCGAACACCATCGCCACGGGTTCCTCGGCGATCCGCCGCGCGACGAACGCCAGCACCTTCGCCGAGGCGTGGTCCAGCCAGTGGGCGTCGTCGATCACGCAGAGCACCGGTCGTTCCCGCCGGGCGTCGCCGATCAGTTCCAGCACCGCCAGCCCGATGCGGAACGCGTCGGGCGCACCGGCCGAACCGAAGGCGTTGCGCAGCGCCTCCGGCACCTCCGCGACCCGCCCGAGCAGCGGCAGGCACAGCTGGTGCAGCCCGGCGAACGGCAGCTCCGACTCGAATTCGACCCCGGACGCCTCGGCGACCAGGAACCCGTCCGCCCGGCGGAGGTGGTCGAGCAGCGCGCTCTTGCCGATGCCCGGCTCCCCGCGCAGCACCAGCGCGCCGCCACGCCCCTCGGCCGCGGCCCGGGTCAGCTGTTCGAGCCGGCGAAGCTCCTCGTCCCGCCCGACGAGCGGCGACACCGTGCGCATGCGGCGAGATTACCGGCGCCGCGGACGGCGAGGCGCACGCGATTCCCGCTCGCGGCCGAGCGCCCGTCGACCGGAGCGCCGTCCTGGGGACCGTCGGCGGACTCCGCGCCGGGCTCGGCCGCGGGTTCCACGTCAGGTGAGTGGCCCACTCGCCCCATCAGCCGAGTCGGGTGAGCCGTTCACCGGCGGGGATTGGGCGGTGCGGCGGCGGGATTTTCGAATTGGGCGCGTTCGGTCGAAGATGCGTAACGATCATGCTTCACGGGGCGAATTCACCGACAGAGGTGTTACCTTCGGTGCACCATGAGTATTCCGGGTTGCTTATGCAGGCGCCAGGGGGCGCCAGCTGCGGATACTTCGCTCTCAGACCGTGCGGATTTCGCGGGCGAAACCGCACTTGTGCAGCATTTCTCCACTGATCAGGCATCAATCCCACTCATCCGAGTGACGCGAAGTAATGGCATCCCCACTCCCCTTCGCCGCGTCTTTACAATGAATTCCTCCAGGCGATCGAACCATAAAGCGGGAAGTTTCCAACAAGGCAGTGATCGAGGAATGCTTCCCCGAACGAGGCTGCTTTCCGCGGCCTCGTCCCGCCGGGTCCACGATCAGCGGAGGGGATTACCATGCCACGACCTTGGGAAGCGGACGCGTCTGCGACCTTTCGAAGAAGACTGGGAAAATCCGCGCTCGAACTCGGCCACACCGACGACGAACCGACCTGCCCGGACATCTGGGAGCTGGACAACGGCGACGTCGCCGTGATCGGACGCGACCTCACCGATTCCTACGCCGGCGCACTGCCGCACGGGGTGAACGTCGGATTCGACGAACGGCTCGTCGTCATCCCCGGATCGATGCTCAGGTCCGCGAAGGGGGACATCCCTGATGAGTGACACGACATCGATCACCGAACTCCGGGCCTCGATCTCCGGGGACGAGCTGACGCTCGACGAGTACCTCGCCGATTTCAACGAACGGTTCTGGAGACCGGGGAACACCATCGCTTGGAAGCTCGAACGCAGGCAGACGTTCCGGCAACCGGAGAGCCCCAGCTGGAATGCCTTCAACGCAGGGGACTGGGACCGGTCGCTGCGGCTGCTCGAAGAACGGCGACCGAAACTTCGGGACTACTTCGACCGGGTCGCGGCGCACGGCTTCAGCGTGCACCGCGTGCGGGTCGTGACCGAACCACTGAGCCCTTACCTGGTCTGGGAGCTGAACTCGCTGCTGATCCGGCACCAGGCCGGTGCCGCGGTCAGCATCGTCAACGCCGACCTGCTGGAGCAGTGGGAGCGGAACGGCCCGCTGCCGGAGATCTTCGTGATCGGCCCGGACACCGTGTACGAAGTCGAGTACGACTCGGAAGGCGAGGCCGTCGGCGCGATTCGCTGCATCGACCGGGCGACCGCGGACCGCTGGATGATTCTGATCGATGCCCTGGACCGCTCAGGGGAACAGATCGACGCGTACTTCGATCGAGCAGTGGCGGGATTGCGACCCGCGGGTTGCGACGCGCCGTCCGTCTGAGCCGGGGTGGGTGCCATGCCGACGCGGGGCGGCGACGAGTCCAGGAACGAACTCTCCGGCAGAGCGCGGGAAGTGGTGCAGGCCGGCCGGGTCGAGGGCGGCATCCACTTCCACAACCCGGGCGGTCCGGAAGGCGGCGTACCCCGCCAGTTGCCCGCCGACGCGCCGGGATTCGTGAACCGGAGCACCGAACTCGACCAGCTGGACCTGCTGCTGCCGGACGACGAGACGGGGCGCACGACGGCGCCGTGCGTGGTGGTCGGCACCGCCGGAGTGGGCAAGACGTCGCTGGCCGTGCACTGGGCGCACCGGATGGCGCCGCGCTTCCCGGACGGGCAGCTGTACGTCGACCTGCACGGCTACGACCCGGGTCCGCTGGTCACGCCCGATCAGGCGTTGGACCGCTTCCTGCGCGCGCTGAACGTGCCCGGCGCGCAGATCCCGGCGGACCTGGAGTCGCGGGCGGCCCTGTTCCGCTCGCTGCTGGCCGGGCGACGGATGCTGGTGGTGCTGGACAACGCGGCGACCGTCGGGCAGGTGCGCCCGCTGCTGCCGGGCAGCGGTGCGTGCCTCACGCTGATCACCAGTCGCAGCAGGCTTTCCGGGCTGGTCGCGCGGGACGGTGCGCGGCGGGTGACGCTCGGCGTCCTGCCCGAGCAGGAGGCGGTCCGGTTGCTGCGGAGCCTCGCCGCCGGGCATCGCGGGCCGGACGACGACGCGGAGCTGGACGAACTGGCCCGGTTGTGCGCGCGGCTGCCGCTCGCGCTGCGGATCGCGGCGGAACGCGCGATCAGCAGGCCGACCGCGCCGCTGCGCGACCTCATCGAGGAGTTGCGGGACGAATCCGCGCTGTGGGACGCGTTGACCGCGGGCGATGACGACGACGCCGACGCGGTGCGCTCCGTGTTCGCCTGGTCCTACCGGGCGCTGTCGAAGGATGCGAGCCGCCTGTTCCGGCTGCTCGGACTGCACCCCGGCAAGGACTTCGGGTCGGCCGCGGCGTCCGCGCTGGCCGACGTGCCGGTGAGCCGCGCGCGCCGGCTGCTGGACGACCTGGCGGGCGCACACCTGCTGGAGCAGCCGCGGCCGGACCGGTACGAGTTCCACGACCTGCTCCGCGCCTACGCCACCGACCAGGCGCGCACCGAGGAATCCGTCGACACCGCCCGCGCCGCGCTGGAGCGGGCGGTGCGCTGGTACGCGGCGGGCGCCGACCGGGCGGTGCGGATGCTCGCCCCGGGGCACCGGCGACCGGCGGGCGAGGATTCCGGTGCGCCGGTCCCGGAGTTCGGCACCCCGGACGAGGCGGCGCGCTGGTACGAGCGGGAGCGGGTGAACCTGGTCGCCGCCACGCGGGCCGCCGCGGACGCGGGCCTGCACGAGGCGGCGTGCCGGCTCCCCGCGGTGCTGCGCGGCATCTACGCGGGCCGGAACCAGTTCGACGACTGGTTCGCCACCAGCACCATCGGGCTCGGGGCGGCGCGCGCCTGCGGGGATCGCCACGCCGAGGCCGACATGCTGGAGAGCTTGGGCAAGGCGCACACCCAGGCGGCGCGGCGAGGCGAGGGAATCCGGTTCCAGCTGGCCGCGCTCGAACTGCGCCGGGAGCTCGGTGATCGGGTGGGCGAACTGGCCTCCACCAACGCGGTGGGCATGGCACACCTGCGCGGGCACGAGCTGGAGCGGGCGCTGCGCATGTTCGAGCAGACGCGGCGGCTGGCGACCGAAGCCGGGGACGAGTACTGGATCGCGGTGTCCACCAACGGCACCGCGAACGTCCATTTAGGACTCGAATCGTTCGAGGAGGCGGCCGAGCTGCTCCGGGACGCGGTGCACCGCTACACCCGGCTCGGTTCCCCCGGCGGCCGCGGCGACGCGTTGCGCGGACTCAGCCACGCCCACCGGGGTCTCGGGCGCCCGGACGACGCGCTGCGGTTCGTCGAGGCGGCGCTGGTGACCGCGCACGAGCACGAGAACCGGGCGTGGGAGGCGTACTGGTCGCTCGAACTCGGGCGGGTGCAGGTCGATCTCGGCCATCCGTCCGAAGCCCTGGAGTCGTTCCACCGGTCGGCCGCGATGCAGCGCAGGCCCGCCGACCACGCCCGGGAAGCGGAGGCGATCGACGCGGTGGGCACCGCTTACCGGGCCCTGGACCGCGCCGACGAAGCCGCCCGGTTTCACCGGACGGCGGCGAAGTCGTTCCGCGAGCTCGACGACCCGTGGTGGCTCGCCACCGTCCTGGACCACCTCGCCACCGCCCTCGGCTGGGTCGGGGACGAAGCCGAGCAGGCCCGGCAGGAGGCCGCGGAGCTGCTCACCGGGTTCACCGACCCGGCTTCGCTGCGCGCCCGCGCCCGCCTGCTCGGCACCTGATCTCCACGCCTACAAGGAGATCGTGACCTTGCCGCGGACGTGGCCGCGTTCGACGTAGGTGTGGGCGTCGGCGGTTTCCGCGAAGGGGAAGGTCCGCTCGATCTGCGGCGTGTAGCGGCCTTCCCGGCCCAGTTCCGCTGCTTCCGCCAGGTACGCGGGGTTGTTCTCGGCGTTCGCCAAGTGCACGCCCAGGCTCGCGGCGCCCGCGTGATCGGCGACCGTGGACACGCGGCCGGGCTCCCCGACGATCGCCACGAGGTCCGCCAGCGAACCGGAAGCGGCGGTGTCCAGCGCGACGTCCACGCCGTTCGGCGCGAGGCGGGCGACGCGTTCGGCGAGCCCCGGCCCGTAGGTGGTGGGCGCGGCGCCCAGCGACGCGAGGTAGGCGTGGTTGCGCTCGCTCGCCGTGGCGATCACGGTGGCGCCGCGGGCGACGGCGATCTCCACCGCCGCGCTCCCCACTCCCCCGGCACCGCCTTCCACCAGCAGCGTCCGGCCGTGCAGCGGGCCGAGCGGGTTCAGCCCGCCGATCGCGGTGACCGAGGCCAGGCCCGCGCCGGCGGCCTGCGCGTCGTCCCACTCGTCGGGCGCGGGCGCCCACGCCGACAGGACCGCGAACTCCGCCGTCGCACCGGTGACACCGCCCAGCCCGAACACGCGGTCGCCCAGGTCCACACCGGACACGTCGGGGCCGATCTCGTCGACGACGCCCGCGGCGTCGCGGCCCGGGATCGCGGGCAGTTCCAGCGGCAGGAAGTCGCGGACCGCACCGGAACGCACCTTCCAGTCGACCGGGTTCACCCCGGCCGCCGCGACCCGGATGCGGACCTCACCGGGGCCGGGGTGCGGTTCGGGCACCTCGTCGACCACCAAGTTCTCCACGCCGCCGTACTGGTGGTACCTGACCGCACGCATGTCGCCCCGTCCTCCCGGATGCCGTCGTGGACTGCCGCCACACGATCACCATACGGAAGAAACACCGACCCGGCCGCGAAGCGCCGACCGCCGCGACCGGGCGCCGATCCGACCAGGTGAATGACCCCTTCGCCCAGTCCGGCTGGGCCAATGGGTCATTCACCTGGTGATCTGGACGGGGACTCAGCCGTCGAAGCGGCCGGATCTGATCGCCCGCACCAACGGGGTGACGGCGGCCCTCAGCGTCGGGCCGGTCGGGTTCTTGGAGTCTCTGATCTCGTCGAGGGTCGTCGTCACCTCGACGCACGTCGAGGTGTTCTGGCTGCGGGTCGACTTGATCCAGACCTGGGTGGTGGTCACCGAATGCTCCCTTCGCTGTAGCCCCTCGGACGCCGCCGCATCGAGTGAACGGCCCGTTGACGAGCCTTCCTGGGCGAATCGGTCGTCCACCTGGTGATCTGCTCGGCGTCAGGCGTCGAAGCGGCCGGACTTGATCGCCTGTACCAAGGGCGCGACGGCGGCCTTCAGCGTTGGGCCGGTCGGGTCCTTGGAGTCTCTGATCTCGTCGAGGGTCGTCGTCACTTCGACGCACGTCGCGGTGTTCTGGCTGCGGGTCGATTTGATCCATCTCGAAGTGGCGGTCATGGAGTTGCCCTCCTCGTGGGTCGGTGCCGATCCGGACCTGTCAGCGGCCGAGCACGGGACCAGCTCCCGCAGCAGACGAGCGCCGCACCAGCGCGACTCGGCGTCGTCCTCCAACAGCGCTTCCTCAGCCAGCGCCTTGGCAAGCTTGCGGGGTCGGTTCCGGTGCCGTGCTCGGGTCCTTCGCCACGCGCAGGCAGGTCCGCCAGTCGTGCTGCATCAGTTTCGAGACCTCGGATGCCAAGCTCAGGACTCGCACCTTCTCGTCCTCTTCCAAGACCTCGATGATCACTGGCACGTCGTCGCGGTGCGCCCTCTTCGACAACACCGCGATGGCGTTCGTGCGGAGGGTGGCGGTCGTTCCGACGCGCGCCCAACCTCGTAGGTGCTCCGCACCCGGATCGCCGGTGTCGATCGAGCGGGCGAGCTCGGCGCAGGTCTTGTGGTGGGCAGGCATCGCCCGCGGATGCGTGATGTCCTGGCGATGCGACATGCTGCTCCTCCCGGCGGGCCGCGCCGGCGTCAGCCGTCGAAGCAGCCGGACTTGATGGCCTGCACCAAGGGCGCGACGGCGGCCTTCAGGGTCGGGCCGGTCGGGTCCTTGGAATCTCTGATCTCGTCGAACGTCGTGGCCACCTCGACGCACGTCGAGGTGTTCTGACTGCGGGTCGATTTGATCCAGCGCGGAGTGGTCGGCACGGGGTACTCCCTCGGGGTGTCGTCCGGCGGGCACCGCATCAGGTGAATGGCCCATCGGACCGACGTCTCTGGGCTGATGGGCCATTCACCTGGTGATCTGGACGGGACTTCAGACGTCGAAGCGGCCGGACTTGATCGCCCGGACCAACGGGGCGACGGCGGCCTTCAGCGTCGGGCCTGTCGGGTCCTTGGAATCTCTGATCTCGTCGAACGTCGTCGTCACCTCGACGCACGACGCCGTGTTCTGACTGCGGGTGGACTTGATCCAGGTGCGTTCCGCACTCATCGGCGCTCCTCCATCCTCCTGACGAGGTCCGCGATGATGGCTCGAGACTCGTGCGCGTTCCGCGACACTCGCTCGACCATGCCGACGGCTTCCCGATAGATCTTCACATCGGCCTGCTCGTGCAGGAAGAGTCCGGACTTACGATTCTCCAAATGGACGACCTCCTCTAGCCCGGATCGGGTGATCAAAAAGAGTCCCTCAAGCCCTGGGTGCCAACCGCTGGCGAACGGAACGATCCGGACCTCGACGTTCGGTTTGGCCGCCATATGCCCCAGAAAACGGAGCTGATCCAGCATGATGGCCTTGCTTCCGACGACTTGACGCAGCGCAGCCTCACCGATGAAGACGACGACCTCGGCGGGCTGCGGCCCGGTTATCGCGTCCCTTCGAGTGATCCGACGCGAGATTCGATCATCGATTTCAGACTTGGCCACGCCGCCGCCTTCCATGACTGCGGCGATGTAATCACTCGTTTGCAGCAGCCCAGGTATCACCAACGGAGCTACTTCGATGATCTGATCTGCCCGCCGCTCCAAGTCGATCAGAGCCTCCAACTGCTGCCGCTGCGCCGGAAGGGTCGTCGCCACCCAGTTGGGGGCGTCGGCTCCGTGCGCGAGGTCGACGACCTCGTCGTACCGCGCGCCGTTGACGCCCAGCGAGGTCAGCACCTGCGCCACCTGTTCGGGGCGCGGTGTCCGATCACCCGTCTCCCAGCGCGAAAGCACCCCGGGGTCGCGTTCGAGTCGTTTCGCGAGCGCGCGCAACGTCAACCCGTTCTCCTCGCGGGCCTGTCGCAGCGCCTTTCCCAATGCCTGGTTCTTCGGAGTTCTCGCCATTCGCGCTCCGTGTCGTCGCTCCCGCGAGATCGCATCCGTCGCGGGCCCACCTATCTGATCACCCGATGCGGCTAGTACCGCGCCGTTGTCGGCGAAACCGCCTGCGGTCCATGGTTCTCGGACATCGGCGAGCCGATCCGGGCATGATGCCAGCCCACCCCGACAGCGGAACCGGGGGCAGCGAAAATCCGAAGGAGTGCAACGATGAATTCGTTCCAGAGCAGCGCGGCGGGAACTCCGCTCCGACCCGATGACAGCCCGATCGGACAGTTCCACTTCGGAATTACCCACAATCGGGAGGACCGATTCTCCGACGCATCCATCTCGGCGTGGGCGGCCTCCCGCGGTCCGGTGGACACGCGGTGGCACGCGGTGGGCCGGGCCGGTGGCGGGGCGCTGGCCGCGGAGTGCGGGACCTACGTCTACGGACCGGTGCACCTGCGGCGGTCCCCGTGGATTCCGGACGGGGTGGCGGATCGGGCGATGTGCCAGGCCTGCGCACGGCGGTCCGCATGAGTTCCCGGCACTTCTGGCGGCCCGCGGCGGACGGGGTGCGGCACGCGTTCCCCGGCCCGCGGTGGAACGGAGGCCCTGAAGCCACCTCGGTGTGCGGCGTGCGCACCACGATGCCCGCGGAACCGTCCGAAGAGGACTGGGTGCGGGCGCCGTCCTGCACCGACTGCAACGCCGTGCTGCACGCGGCGCGCGGCACCGGGGTTTGACACCGGCGATCACGGGAACCCTCGTCGTCGGAGATCCCACTAGCAGGGGGACGCACCGGAACCGGCTAGTCCTCGACGCGCTCGCACGGCACAACCCACCGCCACAGCAAGAGATCCTCGGCCCGCCGCGCTGACTCCCCGACCAGCCGCGGGCCGGGGCCTCGCCACTCCGGCGAGGTCAGGCCGGGCGCGGTCCCTCCCCGACCGCCCGGCCGAGCAGGAAGGAGCCCGGCCGGGCACTCCCCCACATCCCGGCCGGGCTTCCCCGCTAACGGCTCCGGTCGCGCTGGAACCGGTTCCGGTCGCGCAGCAACGGGTTCCGGCTGCACCGCACCGATCTTCGACCGCACCGAATCGGATTTCGACAGGGATGCAACGGTTTTCGTCCGCACCGAATCGGCTTTCAGTTGCGGCGTGCCCCATCTCGACCGCACCGCACCGGGCTCAGGTGAGCCCGAACGTCAACCGCAGGTCCACGATCTGCTGCTCGCCCGCCACCCACGCCAGCGGCGCGTGCTGCACGACGATGCCGGTCGGTTCGCGCAGCAGCGGGCGGCTCCCGGCGTCGGTCGGCCACTCCACGTCGCCGGTGGCGGTGCGGGCGGGGACGAGCCAGTGGTCGCCGGTGCGGTACGCGGGCCGGTTCGGGTCGGTGCGCTTGAAGTGCACCTCCACGCCGTCCTCCAACCGCAGCCACCGCCCTTCCTCCACCGGGATCGCACCGCCGCGCATCGGGCGGGTCGGGGCGCCGGGCTGCCTGCTGCCTTCGCGCTGGTCCCAGCGGCGCAGGAACGGGTGCAGCAGCGGGTCCCGGCCGACCTCGGGTTCCGCCGAGAGCCGCACCCGGCGCTCCGGCAGGTCCAGCTCTTCCACCTGCAGCAGCGGTTCCGGCTCCGACCGGCTCGTGTACGCGGTGTCCACGACCTCCACCAGGTCGCCGACGTCCAGGTCCAGCTTCTCGTCCCCGCCCAGCGAGGCCAGCGCCACCCAGGTGCCGTCGACCTCCTCGATCGGGAAGACGACCGACCCGTTCTCCCGGGACCACTTGAAGGTGGCGCCGGATTCCGCACCGCCCTCGTGGATCTCCACCCGGTACAGCTGGTTCTCCGGGCCGCGGTAGCGGGCCTCCGGGTGCACCAGGCACGGATCGGTGTCCGCGTCGGCGGGCCGCTTGCTGCGCGCCGCCAGCAACGGGCGCTGGGCGCGCTGCTGCCGGGACCACTCGTCGAACGCCTCGCGCACGGCTTCCGCGGGCGCATCCGCGTTCGTGACGCCGAGTTCGGCGGCGGGCAGCGCCAGCACCTGCCACACCACCTTCACCCGCGCCGAGGTGTCGGGGGCCGCGGTGCCCAGCGCCACCTCCCGCAGCTGCGGGTCCTCGGCGGCGGTCACGATCCGCTCCCACACCTTGAGGTACACCAGGTACGGCTCGTCCGGCAGCCGATCCGCGGGCGATTCCACGTCCCGGAACCCGTCCGGCTGGTCCCAGTACGTCCAGCTGGACGGCTGCTCCACCGCCGGCACCGGCTCGTCCTCGTCCGGCACCGCCTCGCCCGGCGCCGGGCGGTAGGCGTCGCAGCGGATGCCGCCCACGTAGTAGCGGCCACCGCCGATCGCCAGGTCCGTCAACCCGTGCGGACCGGCGATCCGCTCGATGCCGAAGCCGGTCGCGTCCACCGGGCCGCCGTGCGGGCCGATCAGGTCGGTGAGCACCGTCCGCTGCTCGTGCAACTGGATCAGCGCCTGCTCGTTCGCGTCCGAATCCAGCTGGACGCGGCCCTGCTGGGCGACCACCGCGGAATAGCCGCGCTCCGGCCGGAAGTTGATGCGGGACAGGTCTGCGTGCATGTCGGAAGCGTCCTCTCGTGCTGGAGATCAGGAGACGAAGATCAGGCCCGCGTCGGCGCCCGCCGGGACGTGCTCGGCCAGCCGCGCGCGCAGGTCGTCCTCCCGCTGCGGCTCGTACAGGTCGTGGAACGCACCGAGCTCCGAACCGTCCTCGGCGCCGCGGCGGATCGGTGCCGGGCAGTTCGCCGCCAGCCGCGCGTAGTCCGGCGTGCCGTAGCGGACCGACTCGAACACCGGCCGCACCCCCGCCACCACGTCCCCCGGGCAGCGGTGCCTGCGCGGAGTGCGGGAACCGGGCGGCACGAAGCTGTAGCGCAGGTCGCCGATGCCGCGGCGGGCCACGTGCATCCGGCCGGTGAACAGGGTGTTCTCCGCCAGTCGCACCGCGTGCGCGTGCACCTCGCCGAACACGGTGCTGCGGTGCGCGTGCAGTTCCGCGTGCGCGTGCCGGCAGTCCGGGGCGGACAGCGCCTCCCGGTCGTGCCCGGTGGCGTCGAGGACGCTGTCGCGCAGGTGGATCGGCAGCGGATCGGTGCTCACCTCGTCGCCGATGACCGTGATCGAGCCGAGCACGCTGCGGTCGATCTCCACGCAGGCGGTGGTGCGGTCCAGCAGCAGGCTCGGTTCGCCGGGGGCGTGCGGCGCGCACTCCGCCTCCAGCGACCAGCCCGGCACCAGCGTGCAGTGCCGGATCTCCAGCGCCGCCAGCGGCCCGGTCACGCTGATGCCGCGGCCGGTGACGAGCAGGCCGTCCAGCACCACCCGCGGTCGCCGCCCCTCCGGAACCTCCTGCGGCACGCGGATGTTCAGCGCGTCCGGGCGGTTGCTGTAGGTGTCGAGCAGCCGGATCACCGGGCGCTTCCCGTCGGCGGCGCGCAGCTGCAACCGCTCGTCCGGGCCCAGGTCGAAGTCCAGCTCCTCCTGGTGCGCGCCGTTGTGCGCGATCTCGATGACGCAGTCGGGCGCACCGCCGGAGTCGCGCTCGTCCCGCCACGCCTGGTAGGCGTCGAGGATCAGCACGTGCTCCTCCCCCGGGCCGACCCGCCGGACCCGCGCGTGCGGCGGGGTCTCCGGGTCGCGCGGGTATTCGCCGCCGCCGATGTCCGCGGAGAACGCGTGGTGGTAGTCCACCGACACCCCGTCGCGCGGCGCCGACCGCGAGCCGAACGCGATCCGGCCCAGCACCGGGTCGACCGCCACCTGCCCGTACCCGGGCCGGTAGCGCCTGCCCGTCAGGTCCGCGATCGTGATCGCCGCCGGCGGCACCGGCGCGTCCTGCCCGTCCAGCCGGATCGCGAAGCTCTTGCCCGGCCCGTAGTAGTCCGCCAGCCGGTCCGCGACCTGCCTGCGCCGCAACCGGGCGGGCACGTTGTCCAAGGTGGCGATGTGCGTCGCCGACGGCTCCGGCACCGGTTTCGTCACCAGCGGCACGTCGTTGCCCAGGATGGAGAACGTGTAGAGGCTGCGGGTGCGGTCGATGCAGTACGCGGGAGCGCCCGTCACCGGCTGCGGCCGCAGCCGCCACGCGAACAGCGCCACGCCCGCCGGGGTGAGACCGCCGCGCCGGTGCCGCGATCCGGCGCGCCGCACGTCGGCGGACCGGGCGACGGTGCCGAACGGGCCGCCCGCCAGGTCCAGCGCCGTCGATTCGCGCAGGTCCGCGAGCCTGCCGCGCCGCAACCGGGCGGCGTCGCCCGCGCCGTGCAGCCGCACCGGCTGCTGGTGCGCGACCAGCCGGGACAGTTCCACGGCGCGAGCCGGCCACCCGGCGGTTCCGGCGGCGAGTTCCTCCAGCAGCGGCAGCGTTCCCTTGCGCCGCCGGTGCGCGACGGTAGCCGCCACGTCGCGGCGCGGGGCGAGCGCTTCGGCGAGCCGCCGTCGCGCCTCCGCCGGGTCGCCGCCGTCGCGGAGACCGGCGGTGCCGACCCGCTCGTAGCCGGGCAGCCGGTGGTAGCCGACGAGTTCGCCCAGGTACGGCAGCGCCCACTCGGCGGCGGTCTCCACGAACCAGTCGTCGTACTGCTGCTCCACCGCATCGCGCACCAGGTCGAGCTGTTCGCCGACGACGGCGAGCAGTGCGCGCAGCGGTTCGCCCTGTTCATCGTCGCGCAACCGGTGCCAGGCGGGCAGCAGGTTCGCGAGCGCGTCCGGTTCCCTGCTCATCGGGTGACCTCCGTGAGGATCAGCGAGTCCGGCGACAGCAGCGCCAGCTGGGCGGGGCGCAGCCCGCGATGCACGAACACGCGGCGGCCCGGTTCGAGCCGCGCGGTGCCGGTGATGTCGGGGTTGCGCCGCAGCAGGTCGCGCAGCGCGATCCCGTTGCGGGTGGCGATCTCGGTGAGCGTCTCGCCGCCCGGTTCGGTGACGCGGTAGCGCTGCTCGACGTACTCCGCGAGGCGCGCGGGCACCACTTCGGCGGTGCCGTCCGAGGTGCTCCCCCGGAACACGTCGACGTCCACGTAGGACACTCCGGGAACGGATTGCGCGGTGGCGAGCACCTCCGACCGCAGCGCGGGCTGCCCCAGCTCCCGCCCGGCGAAGCCGAGTTCCGCCAGCAGCGCCCGCCGGACCCGCGGGGCCACCACGTCCCACGCGTGATCGCGTTCCAGCCGGATGTTCGCCGCGACCTCCAGCGGCACCGGCTCGCGCGGCTCCACCCGCACCGGCAGCCGCGGGTCCCCGTACTCGTCCAGCGCCGCCCGCAGCGCGCGCAGCAGGTCGCCGTCCGGTGCGAGCGGCAGGTCGTCGATCCCGGCCACGGTCAGGTGCAGCAGCTCCCGCCTGCCGTCGAAGACGCGCCGCGCCGCCGCCCGCCCGATTCCGGCGCGGGAGCGGGCGAAGTCCTCGTAGTCCTGCACCGACACCAGCCGGTCCAGCGCCGACACCGCCAGCGGCACCGTGCGCCGGGTCAGCGCCGGACCGTCCGCATCCGAACCACCGGTCGCGGGCAGCGGGTTGGTGACCCCGGTGACGCCCAGCGGCCGGGTCACGGGCTGGGTGATGCGGTCCGGGCCGACGTTCGCGGCGCGGCCGGTGCCGAACCGGTAGCGGGCCCGCACGTTCTCCTGCCCGGTGGGCAGCCGCGCGCCGTGCACGCCGTCGCCGAAGGTCACCGTGGTGCGCCCGGACGCGTCGCCGCCGACCACGTAGACCCGTTCGGTCGGTCCGCGCCCGGCGAGGCTGTCCACCGGGTGCCAGCGCAGCCCGTCCACCCGGACCTCCAGCGCCGGGGTGGCGCCGAGCGGGGTGTCGGCGGGCAGCCACGTCAGCGGCGACTGCCACAGCGCGAACGTCTGGTGCGCCCGGCCCGCGTCGCCGCTGCCGATCGGCTCGTCGCGGCTCTCGCCGTGCGTGGCGGGCACGACGTTGCCGTGCACCACCACGGTGTCCCGCCGGTAGCGGTGCCGCAGGTCGGCGGTCAGGGTGAGCACCGTGTGCGGGTGGTCGCCCGGCAGCTCCGGGTCCAGCGCGGTGTCCGCGGCGGCGAGGACGGCGACCTCGGTGCCGGTCTCCCCCGGCGGATCGGCCAGTTCCCCGGACACGACCAGGTACCTGCCGGGCCGCAGGCCTTCGTGCAGGTCGGCGAGTTCGAGGGTGTTGCCGCGCACCTCCTCGTCCAGCGGTTCGTCCGCCGGCCGCAGCGGCTCGCCGCCTGCCAGGGCGGTGGCGTCGCGGATGTCGGAGAGCTGCCGGTCCTGGTCGTCCAGCCACGGATCGGCGAGGGTGAGCTCGGTGGCGCGGCCGGTGATGCCGTAGCGGGTGCCGGCGGTGGTGCGGACCGCGGTGACGCGGGTGACGACGCGTGCCAGCGCCGGATCACCCGGAATCCCGCCGGGCGCGCCCTTCCGGGGGCGCAGCACGACGACGCGGCTGCCGGTGGTGATCTCCTCGTGCACCCCGTCCAGCACCAGGAGGCGTTCGCCGCCCGGGTACGGCGCGGTGGTGAAGGTGATCTCCACGTTCGCCGGTTCCCCACCGGCGCCGTAGCGGGCGGTGAGCCGGTACGGGCCGACGAACGCGGTCCGCTCCTGCTGCGGCGCCAGGTCCCAGTCCTCCCGGGACCCGTTCCGCACTCCGACGTGCACCAGCCCCTGCTCGTCCGGGCGGGAGACCGTCAGGGTGCAGACGGGCAGGTCCGGCAGCAGCCGGACGGTGACGCCCGCCGGGTTCTCGGCGCGCGGGCTCGGGCTGGGCCGCGCCGGGTCGGGCGCGGAGAGCTCGACGCGGCCGCCGCCGAACTCGAAGTCGGCCTCGGCGGGCAGCTGTTCGACGTGCCTGCTGCCGCCGCCCGGGTCGGTGCGCTCGAACTCGGCGCGCACCGGCCGGGTGCCGCCCGCGTCGAACGCGATGCGCACGCTGGTGCGGGTGCCGCCGGGCAGCGGCCAGTCCGACTGGCGCACGACCTGTCCCGCCCGGTCCTGCACCGGTTGCAGCGGGGCGGTGGCGCCGAACGGGGCGGCGGTCACCCGCATCGCGACCATTTCGCGGAGCACTCCGGCAGGTGCGGCGGTGCGGGCGGGCGCGGCGGTGCGGGCGGGCGCGGTGGTGCGGGCGGGCGCGGCGGTGCGGGCAGGTGCGGCGGTGCGGGCGGGCGCGCCGGCGGCCGGTGCCAGGCCCAGCGCCCGGTCCCGCAGTTCGGCGACGACGGCCCGCAGCCTGCCGAACCAGTCGGCGACCGGTTCGCGGGATTCGGCGAGCACTTCGGCTTCGGCGAGCCGGTCCAGGGGTTCGGCCAACCGCAGCGCGAGCTGGGCGGGCGAGCCGATCGCGGGCAGTTCGGCGCGCAGCGGGGCGAGGACCTGGGCGTCGAACTCCTCGATGAGGGTGCTGGCGGGCCGCGGGTTCGGCAGCTGTGGGGACGGTTCCCCGGTGCCGGGGGTGAGCCACTCGCCGAGTTCGGCGCGCAGCTCCGCCAGCGTCGGCGGCGGCGCCTGCTGCAGCGAGATCGCGGTGACGTCCTCGTCCCGGTCCACCCGCACCGCGCCGACGGGCCGCAGCAGCTGCTGGTCGCCGAAGTCGAACAGCAGGTTCTCCCCGGTGCGCAACGAGATCGCGGTCCCGGCGACGTAGATCTCCGAGCGCTGCGCCAGTTCCGGGACCGTGAGCAGCGCCGGCCGCCTGCGCCGCACCGCGAGCCGGTTCCACGTCCAGCGGGCGACGAGGTCCTCGCCGGTCTCGAACACCACTGATTCGGCCTCGGCGGCGCCGGGCACGCTGTTGCTGCGCGCGCCGCGCGGGATGAGCACGGTGGCGTCCGCGTCCCGCGGGTCCCGGTCCAAGGCGTAGGCCAGGTAGGTGCTCGCGGCGACGCCGGGCCGCGGCCGGTGCCCGACGAGCCTGCCGAGCATCGCCAGCGACCGGTGGTCGTCGGCGGTGCCCAGGTAGCCCTCGTCGGCGATCCGCTCGGAGTGGAACGTGAGCAGATCACCGAGCACCGCCCACGCGTCGAGCAGCCCGATCGCCGGATCGTCGGTGGTGCGCACGGTCAGCCCGCGCAGCTCCGGGTAGGCGGGTGAGGCGAGCCGGTCGAGCATCGCGGCGAGGAACGTGCCGTGCTCCCCCGCCCGCAGGTCCAGCGCCGACCGGCCCGGCGGGTTGTGCGGCCGGTCCGGGGCGCGCCGTTCGTCGTGGCGGTCGCAGCCGCATCCGCATCCGCTCACCGCGCACCCCCGAAGTCCAGGTGGAGCACGCCGTTCTCGGGGCGCTCCGGGTCGTTGTCGCAGCAGGCGACCTCCAGCGGCGCGATCCGCAGCAGGCCCGCGTCGAGTTCGCCGTCGTCGTCGTGGAAGGCGCGTCGCAGCCGGGTGACCTGCGCGCTGCGCACCCCGGGCACGGCGGTGGCGGCGGCGACGAGCCTGCTCAGCCGCACCGGTTCGCCGAAGCTCAGCGCGTCGGGGTGGAAGAACCCGAGCGCCCCGCCGCGCAGCCGCCGCCTGCCGAACGCGCGCAGCAGGTCGGCGATGATCGGCCCGCGCTGGTGGCCGGGTGCGGCGCAGATCCGCAACGCGATCTCCAGCGGCACCTGCCGGGCCGGGCGCACCACCAGCTGGTGGCCGATGCGGCGGTGCCGTTCCAGCAGGTCGGTGACCTCGGCGAGCAGGTCCGGGCCGGGGGTGCCGGTGCGCTCGGCGTCGACGGCGACGTGCACCTCGCGGGAGCTGCCGCTCCAGCGGATCTCGGCGGCGGCGCGCTGCACCCCGGGCACTCCCCCGGCGAGTTCGGCGTAGTCGGCGGCGGTGACGGCGCGCGGCCGGGTGCGGCGCAGGTCCAGCGGCGCGAGCTGGCGCACCTGCTCCACCGGTTCCGGTTCGGTGCCACCGGTGGCGGGCAGCGGATTGCGCACCACCACACCCGGCAGCGGTTCGCCGTCCGGTTTCCGGTTCAGCACCAGGCGATCGATGGCTTCGGCGCCGACGTTGCCCGTCGTGCCGCCACCGACCCGGTAGTGGACGTCCAGCGCGGCACCGGGTTCCGGTGGCGCGCCGCAGCGCCCGTCGCCGAAACGCAGCGCGAGCCGCCCGTCGTCGTCGAGCTCGCCGACGAAGTGGCGGTCGCGCGGCCCGCTGCCGAGCAGGTCGCGGCGCGGTTCCCACCGGTGTGCGCCGTCGGTGACGCGCACGGCGGGCAGCGCGGCCCGCGGGTCCTGCTGCTGCGTGGCGGGCCCGTGCAGCACCGGGTCGCCGGGATGCAGCCCGGTGGCGTGCTGCTCGCCCCAGCTCTGCCCGATCTCCCAGGCGATGTCGGGGCCGAGGACGGTGCCCGCGTGGGCGCGGGCGGTGAGCACCGCGAGCCTGCGCCGCTTGGTGGCGAGCAGGTGGTCGGCGCGGTGCAGCAGGTCGCGCAGCGCCCGCACCGGGTGCCGCCGCAGTTCGAGGCGTTCCAGCAGGTCCCGGTCGAACAGCACGGCCAGCTCGTCGACCTCCTCGTCGGCGAGGCCGTCGGAGTCGCGGGCGCTGCGCCACAGCTCCACCAGCCGCTCGCGCACCTCGCCGGGAATCGCGGCGAGCCGGGCGGCCTGGCCGGCGGCGAGGTGCGCGGGAAGCGGGTGCGGCACGGCCTGCACCACCGGGGTGCGGTGCAGGACGGGCCGGAAGCGGGGCCGGATTCCCGGGTAGACGGAGTGGGCGAGCAGCCGCCGCAGCGCCCCGGCCTGCTCGTGCGCGGTGCTGGGCACGACCTCTTCCTGCCTGCGACCGGCGTGTTCGAGCTCGATGCCCGCCCGAGTGGTGGCGGGTTCGCCGAGCGCGGCGTGCAGCTCGCGGACGTCGTCGCCGGTGAGCTTCCGGCCGCCGCGGGTGCGGTCCAAGAGGAACCCGAGCAGTTCGGCGGGCTCGTTGCCGTCGGTGCGGTCCCGGCAGCCCGATGCGTCGCAGGAACCGAGCACCGCGGGTTCGGGCGGCACCACGACCCGGTCCGGGGTGCGCCGGGTGCGACCGTGGTCGACGAGGGCGACGTTGCCGCGCGCCACGCTCACGTCCGGGATCGGTGCGCAGTCGTAGCCGCCGGTGGAACTCAGGCAGAGCGGGAAGCGCAGCGCGTCCTCGCGCCCCCAGGTCACCTCCAGCACCGGTTGCGCCAGCAGCGCGTCCTCGCCGGGAGTGGTGGCGGTGAGCCGCACCGCCTGCCTGCGCGTCGGGTCGGCGTCGCACGGGGTGCCGGTGACGGGACCGCGGACCTCTTCCAGCACCAGCAGGTCGCCGGGCCGCAGGTCCAGCGCCCGCTCGTCGTCGCGCAACGTCGCCGCGGTGGCTCCAGCGGGCAGCGTGCAGTCCTCGTCACCCCAGGTCCAGAACCGGATGCGGTTGTGCGCGGGCCGCAACCGGAACGGGCCGTCGGCGAGCGGCTCGAAGATCTCCACCGCGTCCTGCTCGTCGAGCTCGGCCAGCTCGTCCTCGTCCAGGACGGGTCCGGGCGCGGCCGGGTCGTGCGGTCCACGCGGGCGCAGATCCACCGCGGCGAACCGGAATTCGCCCGGTTCGAGGTCCAGTTCGGCGGCGGTCTCGGCGACGACGAAGGCGCGGGCGGCGCACCCGTCGTGCATCGGGTAGTCGATGAGCCGCACGTGCCTGCGCACCGACACGCGGCGCCGCGCGGTCTCCAGGTAGGCCTCGGTGGCGACCGCGTCCTGCTGGTAGCCGAGCTGGTCCGCGGTGTGCGCGAACAGTTCGACGAGGGTGACGCCGAGGTCCGGGGCGAGCCGTTCGGTCCAGCCCGGGGTGGTGAGCGCCAGCCGGTCCAGCAGCACCCGCTGCAGCGCGTCGTGGTCGCGGGCGGTGTAGTCGATCAGCGGTGCGGGTGCGGGTTCCGGTTCGCACGGCGGTGGCGCGGCGTGGTCGAACGGGGTGGGTCCGCCGGGGTGGAAGGTGAACTCGGCGCCGTGATAGCGCTGGTCGAACCCGGGGAACGGTTCCGCACCGGGCCTCCCGTGCGGATCGCTGTCCACTAAGGACAGTCGATATCGGGTGGTGTCGCCGGGGCGGTCGACGGTGACGAACATGCGGTCGTCCAGCTCCGGGTCCTTCTCCCGCTCCACGGTGACGTCGAGCGCGGTGATGCCGGTGATGCGGCGGCCGCCGTCGATGCGCACGTTCTCCGGTCGCACCCCGTGCGGGGCCTTGCCGATGAACGTGACGACGAGGGTGCGCCCGCCGTCGGCGGCCTCCACCGCGTCCACCCCGCCGAGCCGTGCCGCGCGGACCCGGGCCCGCCTGCCGTCGGTGCGGCAGTGCTGCTCGCTCATGCCCGCCTCCCCTCGAAGATCTCGTCGCGGTGTTCTCCGGTGGCGCGCACCAGGTAGCGCAGCCGCACCCGCACCACCTCGTCCTCGGCGGTGACGTCCAGCGCGTCGACTTCGACGAGGTGGCCGAGCCACCGCTGGAGCGCCGCGTGCACGGACAGCTCCACGGTCGCCGCGAGTTCCGGGCTGTTCGGCGCGAAGACCAGGTCGAGCAGGCCGCAGCCGAAGTCGGGTCGCATCACCCGCTCGCCGGGGCTGGTGAACAGCACCTGCTCGACGAGGTCGGCGAGGTGCTCGTGGTACCCGGCGCCGGCGGTGCGGCCGCGGCGGTCGATGCGGAACGGGAACGCGATGTGGGTCCTCATCACCGGCACCGCACCCCCCGCGAGTCGCCGCGGAACACCGGCGGCCCTTGCGGGCGCAGGTCGGCGCTGAAGCACTGCCCCGCCGTGTCGTCCAGCAGCGCGGGCACGCCGTCGACGAGCAGCGCGTCCGGTCGCGGCGTGAAGCGCGCGGTGCGGCACGGGCGCGCGAGGTGCGGGCACCCGTGCACCGCGTACGCCTCGCCGGTGGTGCGCACGGCCTGCCCGTCGGCGCGGATCGCGGCGGCCGCGGTGGCGGCGACGATCCGCCCGCCGTGCGGGCAGTGCACCGCGGTCGCGGCGGTGACGAGGTTCCCTCCGGTCACGACTTCCCCCTACTGCCTCTTGGGCACGATCAACCGGCCCTGGTTGACGTTCACTTCGTCGCCGACGAGTTCCACGGACGCGCCCTTGCCGTTGCCGACGGTCACGCCCTTCTCGTCGATCTGGACGTACGCCCCGCCCGGTGCGCGCAGCAGGATCCCTTCACCGCCGGGCACGTCGGACATGAGCAGCTTGTGGTCGCCCGGCGTCCGGATCACGACGGGCTGGCGTTCGCCGAGCGCGTCCGGCGGCAGCTCGGAGCGGTCCCCGTACCAGCAGCCCGTCCAGATCGGGAAGCTCGGATCGCCCTGCTCGAACTCGACCCACACGCCGGCGCCGACCTGCGGCACCACGTACTGCCCGGCGCCGCGCCCGGTGAACGGCAGGCACGGCAGCGCCCAGGTGGAGGGCACGTCGCCGAGCACGTCGGGGACCTGCGCGGTGATCCGCCCGATCTGCAGCGGGTCGGCGTTGTCCACGACCCGGCCGCGGAACTTGCCGAGGAAGCGGTTGTTCGATGCGTCGGCCATGCGGTTCCTTCCTCGGGCTAGGGGCGGACGGTGTCGCTGCGGGCCACGAGCCCTTCGCGGGAGAGCGTGAAGTTCTGCTGGTACGAACCGACCCGCAGGTTGTGCGTCACCGATTTCACGTAGTAGTCGCCGTCGTAGGTGACGCCCGCGCCCCGCACCCCGACGAGTTCGCGCGGCCGCAGCACGTACCCGTGCCGGTTGACGTCCAGCGAGCCGGAACCGGAGATCGCGTCGGCGGAGGTCGCCGCCCGCGCGAGCGCCTGCGCGCGGGCGCGTTCCGGATCCATCTTCGCCGTGCCGGACAGCGGTTTCCGCTTCAACGCCGGGGATTCGCGACGCGCCAGCGGCGGGCGCAGCGGGCCGATGTCCGGGTCCGGCAGCAGCGTCACCTGCCGGGTCGCCGGGTCCTGCACGCGCGCCTCGGGCTGCTCGCGGGCGGTGCCGTCGTAGGCGAAGGTCAGCTGGTCCACAGTGGAATGCGCGTCCATGTTGACGGTGAGCGCGTGCTGGCGCTGCCCGAGCCGCTGCTCCGGCCCCCAGTAGGCGGTGGAGCGGCCCGGGCGCGGGCCGGGATCGAGGTAGAAGGTGTACCCGTTGGCGCGGGCCAAGTCGTTGACGTACTGCAGATCGGTGCTCGACTGGTAGTCGACGCGCAGTTCCTCCCGCGGCGGCTGGTGGACCTGCTCGCGGATGATGCGGCTGTCGATGCCGTAGTCGGCGTACTTGCCCAGGATGCGCTCGACGCGTTGCGAGGGCGCCAGGTTCGGGTACCGGTCGGTGCGCTCTTCCAGGTCCAGCAGCAAGGTGAGGTCCTCGCCGGTGACGGTGAGCGTGGACTGGCCCGGCTGGTTGCTGGCGCCGACCTCGTTGCGCACGATCAGCCCGTCGAGGATGACGCTCGGCGTCCCCTTGATGGTGAGCGCCAGGACCACCCGCGTCTTCGGGTCGAAGAAGCCCTCCGGCAGCAGGCGGTCGACGATCCGCCCCTTCTTCGTGAGGTCGAACGCCAGCTGGAACCCGCTGCGTTCGCCCGCGGTGCTGGTGATCTGCGCGGACAGCAACGCCTGCGCCACCTCGCCCGGAACCGGTCTCGTGAGCTTGGGGCCCATGTGCAGGCTCAGGTGCACCGGGCCGGAACCGATCGGGACCTCAGACATCGAAGCTCCCCGGGCTCGGCAAGTCGATCGCCCGGCCCGGTTCGGCGGTGAGCTCCGCCGGGTCGAGCACCGGGTTCGCGTCCGCGATCCGCCACCACTGGCCCGGATCGCCGAAGAACCGCTGCCCCAGGTGGTCCGGGCGCTCGCCCGCGCTCACCACGTGCTCGTCGGCGTGCTCCGGGAGCTTCGGCAGCAGCCGGCGCTTCGCGTACCGCACCTCGGTGCCGTCGGCCGTGCGGTGCACCCCGATCTCCACGTCGTGGTACCGGCTCGTGCGCGGATACGGGTGCGCGCCCGGGATGTCGTCCAGCGCGGTCTCGTACGGTTCGATCACGGCTTACCTCCCCGCCCCGACGCCGTTCAGGCCCAGCGAACCCAGCGTTCCCAGCGTTCCGATGCCCGCGAGGCGTTCCTTCTGCGACAGGTGCGCGAGGTACAGCTCCGCGCCCCGGTGGCCGGGCGGCAGGTCGCTGACGGTGAGGATCTTCAAGCCGAGGCTCAGGCTCGCCCGGATCGGGTTCAGGTTCACGTCGAACGCCGACTCGTTGATGGACATCTCGGTGAGCCGCACCGGGATCACCCGCTTGCCGCCCCAGGTGAACAGGGTCAGCGGCATCTCGATGGGGCTGATCTCGATGGTGCCGTTCTTCGCCAGGCGGGTGGCCTCCCGAAGCTGAGTCGTCGTCGGCTGCACCAGCATCTCCAGCGCAGCGAGCTGCGGATGAATCCCCTCCGGCGCGGCGATCTCCAACTGATCGGTCGCGTCGATCTCCGCCGTGAACTTCCACGACTCCTCCGCGGGGCCTTTGAGCCGCAGCGCCTCGTTCTTGTCCCCCGATCCGCTGCCACCACCGCCGGAATCGCCTTCGCCTCCGGCGGACTGCGGCGACACCGACCGTTCGAGCGTGTCCGGGTTGAACTGCAACACGATCACCCGCTGCGGGGTCCCGCGCTCGGGATCGACCAGCACGATCCCGGAACGGATGGGTTTGGGGATGTCGGCGTAGCGGGTCATGGCAGTCCAATCAACTCGCGGTCACCGGTCACGATCTTCACGAAGGTAATAACCCGGACTGTCGGAGAACTGAATCCCCTCGGACACGAGGACATCGATCACCACTCCACTCCAGATCAAGGTCGGAGGACTGGGCAACGTTGCACCCCCATGCCGATACCCGGACACCCAAGCGATTCCGCTAGCAGCGATCGCACGGGCGTTGGCATCGGTGAAGTACTCGCGACCATCATGCGAGACAACCCACAGCCCGCCACTTCGCGGCCACTTCCTGAAAAGTGACTTTATCTCGATCGGATCAGGCAGATGAGGCGCACCCGAAACACTTGAGAACCCCGCACGGTCGCTCGACGACCATCGAACACCAGGAGCCAGCGGCGCGACCAAATCCACCAGCTCCCGATTACCCATGACGTCACCACTCTCGGCATAAGTCAGCTTCGGCCCAGCGGGAAGCTCATCCACCTGCCACTCGGGAACAAGGCACAAGTAAGCAGCTTGCTCCTCCCGGGGAACTCCCGTTTCCAACCGAGGCGACGTCACCTGCAACTCGTACCCCCTGCCGATCAATTCATCGACCACCTCGTCGAAAGACTCGTCCGGAATTCGCCACTCCTCCGGATCGGAAGCTATTTCCACAGCTCCTCGACCCGACAACTCCGACCTTACGTCGGAGCCCACACCGTCGAACAACACGACGTCACCCAACAGACTCCCCTCCCAAGGCCGCCACTACGGAAGCTTCAGGAAAATCCCACGCCCCTTGCTCACACTTCGCATACCGAGCGGATTCCGCCCGAGCACCTCTTCCATGCAGCGCACACCCCACTCCATCTTTTCCGAATACCCAGCACCTCGGAGGTACTGGTACACCGGCTTCCCATTCGTAGAAGGCAGACCGCGCTTGGACGTCTTCGACGGGTTCGCGGCGGGCTGACTGTGATCCATCCAAGTGTTGAAGTCCTGATTGGCAGTGGCCGAAGTGAGCACCAAGTTCTTCGTATGGTTGGGGCCGTTCTGCCGCTGCTCGACGATGTGGTGCCACTGCGGCTTCACCGGGTTCCCTGATTTCGAAGTACTCGTGGGCGTGTCCGGATTGGTGAACCTCGCAGTCATCCGATAGTTCAGGACCTGCCGAGCCTGGTTGTACTCACTCCACAAGTCCCGCTGCCGAATCGCCTCGAAGTCCGGGCCGAGCGCGTACCACCTCTTATCGAAGTCGACCCGCTCCCAACGTTCCTTGGCCTCCCGCACCGGAACCCTGAACTCGCCCTTCCCCGAAGGCCCGTGACCGTAGAAGTCGAACTGGACCTGGCGTCCGCCCTTGCGTCGAACCCGCATGATCTTTCCGGTGTACCACTGCCCCTTCTTCGCACGGCCGGTCCAACCGTCCTGAACCACGTCCTCCTCTTTCGGCTCTCCGGGAGGAACGCTGTAGGCATCAGGCTCAGAATGCGGCTCGGTGTACTCGCCCCGCAAAACCGGACGGGACGGGTTCAGCGTGGCGACCACGATGAAGGGATCACCGCCGACCGGACCCAGCCCGGTCAATCGGTAGTGCGCCTTCAGCGCACCGAGCAGATCAAGGAACCGAGGACGCTGGACACCGTCCTTCATCTTCGCGTACAGCTTGGGGCGCAAGCGTGCCACGATCTTGTCCAGCTGATCATCCTTAGACTTCTTGGACTCCTCGTCCTTCTTTCGATCCTCCTTCTTGTTCTGCTTGTTCTCGTTTCGATCGCGTTCGCGCCTGCGATCGCGGGAGGGATCGCGGTCCCGGCCCTTCGGACGTCGCCGGTCGTGGTCGCCCTCGCGCTTGCGCTTGTTCGATCCGCTGTCCGCCTTGTCCCGGTTCTTCTTGCGATCCCGGTCCCGCTTCTCGTCGCGGGCCTTCTTCCGCTCCCGACCCTGGCTGCGCCGATCGTCCCTGCGTCCCGGGACGTCGTCGTCCTTCTTCGGGCGGTCCGAGTCCTCGTCCTTCTTGCGGTTCGGGTCCGCTTCGTCCTTCTGCTTGCGCTGCGCGTCGTCGTCCTTGCGCTTGCGGTCCTGTTCGTCGTCGTCCCGCTTGCGGTCCCGCTCGTCGTCCTGCTGCTTCTTCTGGGCCGAGGATTCACGGTCGCCGTCGCGGCGTTCGCCGTCGCCGCGCCCGTCATCACGACGGTCCGGGCCGCGGCGCTGCTGTCCGTCCTCGTCTTTCCGGCGGTTCGGGTCCGGATGCCGTCCGTCGGGCTTGTCGTCCTTCTTCGCGTCCTTGTGGTCGTCCTTGCGAGGTTTGTCGTCCTTCGCCGGGTCCTTCTTGGACTTGTCGCCCGGCTTCTTCGGCGCGTCGGCCTTGTCTCCGGTCTTGCCCTGGTCGGCCTTCTTGTCGCTGCGACCGCCGGTCTTACCCGCCTGACCACCGGGTTCGCCGCTACCAGGACGGCCGGGTTTCGGGGCCGGAGTGTCTGTTCTGTCGCCCGACGGTCCCTTGTCACCGGAGGCCTTGTCACTGGTTCCGGGTTGTTGCTGCTGCTTGTCGGAGCCGTTGCCGCCGCGGTCCGCCGGCGGAGCTGCGCCGCCTCCCTTGCCGCCCTTGTCCTTCTTGCCCAGGGACGCCGCGACGGTTTTGAAGCGGTCGCCGACTTTGCTGACGTACTTGCCGATTCCGTCGAGGAGGAACTGGTAGGCCAGTTCCAGGAGGGCGACGACGCCGGCGGCTACGGCCTTGGCGAAGAGGACTCCGTTGCCGCCCTTGCCGACTGATTTGAGCCAGTCGAGGACGGCGCCGAAGGCTCGGAGGATCTCGCCGAGTGCTCCGATCGCGGTGCGCAAGGCGTCGATGACGGCGGCGACCCAGCCTGCTCCGGGGATGAGCTTCGCGATCACCTTGGTGATGACGATCTCGCCGATGATGAACGGCAGCTGTGGGACGACGGCGTCCCAGGTCTCCTTGACGATCTCCTGGAGGGTGATGCCGCCCTTGATGAGCCGGTCCATGATGGCCTTCGGCAGGCCGATGATCTCCTCGATCTTCTGGTTGAACCAGTCCTTGACGGCGCTCTTGACCTCGCGGAAGAAGTGGTTCTTCGCGCCGTCCTCCGCGGAGCTCTTCGCGCCGGAGAGCCAGCCGCCGGGGTCGGCGAGGAAGTCGACGGCGACCATCATGAACTCGCCGAAGCCCGCCAGGAGCTTCGAGGCGAAGTCCAGCACCGACTTGATGGCGTCCTTGACGGCCTTCAGCACGTCGGCGAGCGCCTTCTTCAGCACGTTGAGGATGTCGCTGAGCAGCTTCGAGATCGCTTCGAGCAGGTCGGTGATGAGCTGCTTCAGCTTGGCGGCCAGCTCGGTGACGAAGGCGATCGCCGCCGCCACCAGGTCCTCGATGAACTTCCGGATCTTGCGCGCCAGCTCGATGACGGCCTTCACCAGCGCCACGGCCAGTTCGACGAGCGCGTCGATCAGGTCCTCGATCAGCCCCACGATCTTGTCGCGGATGGTCTTGATGAGGTTCTCCATCTCGCGCTTGAAGTCCTCGATGAAGCCGATGATGGCCTCGCGCGCGTCCCGGAGGATCTGCACGATCTTGTCGCGGAGGTCGAGGAAGAACTTCTTGATCTCGTCGAAGGCCTTCTCGACCCAGTTCTTCGACTCCCGCGAGGTGTCGTCCCGCTTCGTCTTCGCCTCGGTCTTCGCGGACTCCCGCTTCTTCTTGATGCCCTCGTCGTCGTCCTTCTTGCGCTCCTCGACCTTCTTGTCGGTGTCCTGCTCCTCCTTCTCCACGTCCTTGCGGGCCTGCTCGCGCTTCTCCGTCTTGCCGGTGCCGAGCTTGTCGAGCTCGGCGTCCTGGTCCGCGCGCCACTTCTCCCGCTCGCCGGACACGTCGTCGAACGTCGACTCCCGCTTGCCGGTCTGCTGGTCGGTGTTGCGCTTCACCTCCGCGTCGACCTCGCGGTCGTGCTTCTGCCGGGAGGTGCGGGTGTCGCGCTCCTTCTGCTGCTTGCCGTCGGCCAGGCCCTGCTCGCCCTTGCCGAACGCGGACTTGAACTCCTTGCCGCGTTCGTGTTCGGCGACTTCCGAGGCCGCTTCCGGTGGTACGGCACCGGTTCCGGCGTCGACCTTGCCGCCGCCCTTCCCGCCCTCGCGGCCGGGGACCTCGCCCTTCAACTGCTCCTTCGGCGCGTCCGGGTAGACCTGGTCCTCGCCCATGCCGCGGCTCGCATCGTCGCGAGCGGTGTCGGCGGTCTGCTCGCCCTTCGTGGTGACCGCGTCGTCCTGCTCGCGGGACTTGTCCCCGGCGTCGCCCTGCATCTCCACCCCGGGGGCGGTGCCGGCCTTCGCCTGCTCCATCGCCTCGTCCTCGGTGGGCATCCCGGCGAACTGGGCGGCCAGGTCCTCCGGGGAGACGTCGAACCCGACCTTCTCGCCGAGCCAGCCGATGACATAGCCCGCGCCCATCAGGAACGTGTCCCAGCCGCTCGGCTCCTCCACCTCCTCGGCGGGGATCGGGCCCTCCGGCTTCTTCTCGCCCTTGACCTCGGCGTCCTTGCTCTCCGGGGCGTCGGACTTCGCCGCCTCGTCCTGGGAGTACTCGGCGGGGGCATCGGTGTCCGGGGCACCGCTCGCGGTCTGCGGAGCACCGGACGGGCGCTGCATCGACGGTGGATCGGCGGCGAGCTGCTGGTGCTCGTCGCCGACCGTGCGGTCCACCGCGCCGTCCACCCCGCCCATCGCCTGCAGCGCCACGTGCGGTTTCAGGCCGGAAGCCGTGCGCAGACCCGCCTCCGGGGACACCTGGGAGAGGTTCGGGGCGGTCTGCGCCTGCTTCTTCGCCTTCGCGCCGCCGCCCTTGCTCGCCTTTCCACCGCCGCCGGAGCGCGGGGCGGCCGGAGCAGGTCCGGCCTTCGGCGCGGCGGGCGCCGGCTTGGGCTGTTCGGGTTTCGGGGCCGCCTGCTCGGTCTTCTGGGCGGGCGCGGAAGTCGGTTTCGCCGCTCTGGCCGTCGGTTCCGACGTGGGTTTCGGAGCTTCACCGTTCGCCACCGGAGCGGGGGTGGAGTTCTGCTTCGCGGGTGCGGGCTGCTCCTGCTGGGGCTGATCGGTACCGGTGCTGGACTCGTTCGTCTGCTCGGTGCCGCCCGTGGTGTGCGAATCCCTTGCTGCAGAAGGTGATTCCGAGTCGTCGGTGCTCTTCGCGCCTGCCACGCCGCCGGAATCCTCGCCGCCGGACTCGGACTTCTCGGACCCGGTGCCCCCGCCCTGCGCGTCCTGGTCCGGCTTCTCGCCCTTGCCCGACTGCTCGCCGCCCTTCTCGGCCCCGCCCGCCGAATCCTTGCCGCCCGAATCCTTGCCGCCCTTGTCCGCGCCGTCCTGCTCCTCCTTCGCCGCGGATTCCTTGACGGCGCCACCGGGTTCGTCCTTCGCGCCCTCGGTCTTGCCCGGGGCCTCCTGGGCTAGGCGTTGCGCCTCGGCGGGGCCCGCTTCGGGGTCCGCGCCTGCCTTCGGATCGGTGGGCTTCGCCGCCGCGCCGGGTCGCTTCTCGGCGGCCTTGTCCGCGGCGAGGGTCGCCAGATCCGCCGCCCCCGGCGTGCCCTCCGTGGTGATCGACGGATCCGGTTCAAGCTGCTGCTCCGGTTCCGCTTCCTCCGGCTCGGCCTCGGCCGCCGCGTCCTCGGCGTCCTCCGCGTCACGCTCGGCCTGCACCTGTTCGGCTTTGGTCGGCGGCGGCGCGGGGAAGGACGGCATCGGCGGCGGTGCGGCGCCCGGTTCCAGCTTGTCGGCCGTGGGCACGCCGGAGACGTCGAGGTCCTGTTCCGGCAGGAAGTCCTCCGGGGCGAGCTTCACGTCCCAGGCGCTCTTCTCCTCGCCGCCGACCTCGACCTCGGAGTCGCCGCCGTGCGCCTCCGACTCCGGTTCCTCCTCCGGGCCGAGCACGTCCTGGTTGCGGGCGCCGTCCAGGGAATCGACGGCACCGGCGAGCTGGGTGTCCTTGCCCGCCTGCTCCGGGGAGGGATCGACGTCCTGCTGCCGGTCCTTCGGCTTCGCCGCGAGGGGGTCGATGGCGTCGGGCCGGTTCTTCGCCGCCGCGTCCTGCTCGGCGCTCTCCTCCTCGCCCGCCGCCTTCTCGTCCTGCTCGGCCTGCTCGTCCTCGCCCTTGTCCTCGGAGTCCTTCTCGTCAGCGGCTTTCTCGTCGGCGCCCTTCTCGTCAGCGGCCTGCTCGCCTCCCGGCTGTTGCTCGGCGTCCTGCTCCCCGCCCTGCTCCTCGGATTCCCCGGAGTCCGCGGCGGATTCCTCCGAGTCCTGCTCGGCAGCGGGATCCGCCGACTCCTGCTCCCTCGGCGCAGCGTGCTGCTCCGGTGCCGCGGCCTCCGGCCCCGCGTTCTCCGGCGTCCCACCGTCGGCGCCGCCGGGAATCTCCTGCTCCTTCTCCGGTCCGGTGGCTTCGGGCGGCTGCTGCTCGGATTCGCGCTGCCGGTCGGTCTCCTGCTGCTGCTCTGCGCGTTCGGCCAGCACGTCAGCGCTCGCGTCCGGCTCGACCGCCGGGGTCGCCATCGCGCCGGGTTCCAGGTCCGGATCGGCCGCCACCTCGTCCAGCAGGTCCAGGACGCGTTCGTGCTCGGAGCTGAGCAACCGCGACTCCAGCCGGTCCAGCACCACGTCGAGGACGTCCTCGGGGAGCCGCGCGAGCCGCTTCCGAGTGCGCTTCGACCGGTCCTCCGGATCACCGCGCAGCGAGCGCTGGATGCCGTTGGCGAGCCGGTCGATCATCGTCGCCGGGTCCAATTCCTCGGCGCGGCGGCGGTCGGCGTCGACCGTCGCGTAGCGCAACCAACCGGGCGTGGCCTGCCCGGAGCGCACTCCGGCAGGGTCCGAAGTGGACTCGGCTTCGCGTTCGATCGCCTGCTGCGGCAGGCTCACCGCCCCCAGCTCGCGGCCCGCGCGCAGCGCGCCGAGCCCGTGCGGGTTCTGCACGGTGTGCAGGAGTTCGTGCGCCAGCAGCCGGGTTCCCTCGGCCGTGCCGGGCCGGAACTTCCCCGGCGCGAACAGCACCTCCTGCCCCACCGCCACCGCGTCCGCGCCCAAGTCCTGCGCGAGCTCCCCGGAATCGCGGTCGGTGTGCAGGCGGACGCGGCTGAAGTCGTGGCCGAGCGACTCCTCCAGTTCGCGCCGAGTGCTCTCGTCGAGGGGCTGGCCGGCGCCGCTGACGATCTCCTTCGGCTCCGGGGCCCGGTTCGCGGTGTGGTTCTTCCGCTTGCGGCGCCGGGAATCCTGCGTCGAACGGGACTGCCGGGCGGGGACGGGTGCGCTCATCCGGACCGCCCCCTGCCGCTGAGGCCCGCGTGCACCGACCGCGCCAGCGCCTCGCCCAACCGGGCCGGTGAGGTGGTCGCGGGCAGCGGCGGCAGGTCGGCGATGCCGTCCACCCGGCGCGGTCCCCACGCGGCCAGCGGCACGCCGCGCTGCTCCACCAGCCGGGCCAGCTCCGCCTGGAACGCGACCGCCACCCGGTCCGGGTCGACGCCGTCGAACCCGTCGAGCACCAGCTCACCGATGTGCACGTTCACACCCATCCCCGCACCTCCGACGGCGTCAGGGACCGCTCCAACTTGCGGTACTCGGTGTGCGCGGCGGCGAGCATGTGCCGCATCTGCACCGGTTCGCCGTCCTCGGCGGCGAGGAACGCGCCGGACAGCGCGATGTTGCGGATCGAGCCGCCCGCCACCGTCAACTGCGCCAGCAGCTCGGGATCGAGGTCCTTCACCGGCGCCCGCTCCGGCACCACGCGCCGCCAGATCTCGGCGCGCTCCGCCTCGCCGGGAAACGGGAAGTCCACCACGAACCGGATGCGGCGCAGGAACGCCGAGTCCAGCGCCTTCTTCATGTTCGTGGTGAGGATCGCCAGGCCCCGGTACGCCTCCATCCGCATCAGCAGGTAGCTGACCTCCAGGTTCGCGTACCGGTCGTGGCTGTCCTTGACCTCGCTGCGCTTGCCGAACAGCGCGTCCGCCTCGTCGAACAGCAGCAGCGCCCCGCCGCGCTCGGCCGCGTCGAAGACCTTGCGCAGGTTCTTCTCCGTCTCGCCGATGTACTTGCTGACCACCTGCGACAGGTCGATGACGAACAGGTCCAGGCCCAGTTCGCGGGCCATCACCTCGGCGGTGAGCGTCTTGCCGGTGCCGGAACCGCCCGCGAACAGCGCCGTCACGCCCAGGCCGCGGCGCAGCGTCGCGGAGAAGCCCCAGTCGTGGTGCACGGTGGCGCGCTGGCGCACGTGCGCGACGAGCTCGCGCAGCACCCGCAGCTGCCGCTCCGGCAGCACAAGATCTCCCCAGCCCGCGGCCGGTTCGATGCGCCTGCCCAGCTCGTCCAGCCCCATCCGAGCCTGCTCCAGACCGGCCCGCCACGCCGCCTGCGCCAGGTCGCCGTCCGCGGTGCCGCGCACGGTCGCGGCCGCGGAGACCACTACGTGCGGCGGCAGCGAGAACTGGGCGACCAGGTTCCCCACCTCGGCGTCGGCGAGCTCGCCGAACGCGCCGCGCCACAGCTCGAACTGCTCGGCGTCGTCCAGCGCGGGCACCGTGATCCGCTCACCCCGGGCCCGGGAGCTCGGGCGCGGTTCCGCACTGCCGATCACCAGCGGCACCGCCGCCGATTCCACGAACGCCTCGGCCGCCGCCAGCTGCTCGCGGTTCGGCTCGTCCACCTCCAGCAGCAGCGCGGCGGGCAGCAGCACCGCCTCCCGCTGCCACAACCGCGCCAGCAGGTCCCGCTCGGCCGGATCGTCCGGCACGTCCTCCGCGGACAGCGCGTACAGGCCCAGGTCGCAGGCGTCTGCGGCGGCGGCCGCCAGGTCCGCGCGGGTGCGCGCGTCCCCGCCGACCAGCTCCACGCGCAGCGCCGTCTCCGCACCACCGTCGGCCCAGCTCGACGCGATCCGCTCCGCGGCGTCCCGGTAGGAGGCGGGCAGCCGCCCCGGGTCCGGGACGCGGCGCAGCAGGCCGTGCAGCCGCGCGTCCAGGTACGGGGAGCCGAGCAGGAAGTGCAGCACCCGCTCGTCGATCCGCAACCGGCCGGTGGTCAGCCCGGCCTGCTCGTCCAGCTCCACCAGCCGCCAGCGGCGCAGCGGCGACACCGGTGTCAACGCGCTCCAGTGCGGCTCGGTCAACGCGGCCAGCGCGAGGGAGAACGTGGGGTGCGCGCGGGCCGAACCGCTCGCCGCCGCGCACCGGCCCGCCGTGCCCGCGTCCAGCTCCATCGCCGCGCACAGCAGCAGGACCTCGCGTTCGAAGGTGCTCAGGCCGAAGCACCCGGCCAGCGCCTCCAGCTCCGGCACCGGCGGAACGACGTGACCGGCGGCTTCGCCACCGGCGTGCGCGTCGAGCGCGGCCAGCACCGCGCGCACCGCACCGGCCAGCGCCGAATCCGCGTCCTGGTGTTCCTCGGTCATCCCGCGCCCCCTCCCCGCTCGTCGCGCACCGGATCAGCCCCGCCCGTCACGTGAATCGTCCGAAGTGGACGGTTTGGTGGTGGTCGGCTCTGCCGGCGGGGAGGTGCGGGTGCCGCGCGCCGCACTCGGGCCGCCGCGCTTCGCACCGCCGCTCGCGCGCCCGGTCGCGGTGGTGCCGCCGGCGCGCTTCGTCGCGGTGGTGCCATCGGCGCGCTGGGCGGTGCCGGTCCGCTTCGACGTGCTGGCGCGCCGCTTCGGCTTCGCCGCGCCGGATTCCGGTTCTCCATCGGGTTCGGATGCCTGCCCGGGTTCCGGCGCCTGCTCGGGCTCGGAGTCCGGTCCGGACGCGGATGCCTGCTCGGGTTCCGAATCCTGCCCGGGTTCCGGACCGGTCCCCGCCGGTGGCCCGGCCGACTCCTCATCACCGGTGGACTCCGCCGCCGCACCGGGCGGGCCCGCCGGTGCGAACGGCCGCGCGGTCGGCACCACCCGCTCCACCGGTTTCGGCGGCACCGGCTTCTCGCGGCCCTCGATGAGTACCAGCGAGCCCTGGTAGGTCGTGGACAGCGCGTACGGCGTCTGGTGCAGCATCCCCCACAGCTTCGAGGTCTCGTCGGTGTCCATCTGGATCGGCGAGAACCGCACCCGCTGCGCCGAGTCCGCCAGGTCGCTGCCCGCCAAGTACGGCCGCGACGCCGCCTCCACCAGCAGTTCGCGGGGCAGCACCGGGATCTCCTGCAGGGTCCGCACCACGCAGCCGATCAACCGCTGCCCCACCAGCTCGGTCTCCTCGCCGTAGGCGCTGATCAGGTAGTGCAGGTCCAGCGCCGCCGTGGGCCGCGCCAGCAGCCCGCCACCGGAGGCGCGGCTGGGCAGTTCGGTGTTGCGCAGCGACGGGTTCGGCGCCACTTGGTACAGGAACACGGTGATCGTCGGGTCGGTCGGTGGTTCGGCCGGTGGCTTGCGGGTCTCCACCGACACCGCGAAGTCGATCTCGGGTCGCAGGTTGCTCTCGATCAGCAGTGCGAGGGCCTGCGTGACCGTGGCGATGGCCAGTGCGTTGCTCATGAACCCGCCCGCTCGTCGAGGTAGTCGGCCAGGTTCACCGCGGGCGCGCGGCGGCCCGCCCGCGGCCGGTCCGGTGGTCGCTGCGGTGCGGCGGCGCCGACCTGGAGGCGCCCGATCTCCACCCGCACCACCGGTTCCGCGGGCGCGGGCGGGCGGCGGCGCGATGCGGGCGCGATGCGCGGTGCGGCAGCGGCGGCCGCGATCCGGGTGCGCGGGGAGTCGGCCGGGGCCGGCGTGGCGGCCGCCGGGCGCAGCGAGCCGCCGCGCTCCCGCACCGGTTCGGGCTCGCCCGGCGCGTGCTCCCGGGCCGGGCGCGGCGGTTCGGGCGCCGGGGTGACGTCCGCCGGCGGCACCAGCCTCGCCACCGGTTCGGCCGCGTCCCGCCGCGGTGCGGCTTCCGCTCGCGGTGGCGGCTCGGTGGCCGGGGATTCGGCGCGCACCACGGTGATCCGGTCGGTGCGGTGCACCTCCCGCTCCACCCGCCGCACCTCGCGCTCCCGCAGCACCGGAGCCGGAACCCGCGCCGCTGCGGGAGATTCGGCCTCCGGTGCCGGGTCCGGCAGCGAGCCCACCCGCTCGAACGGTCCCGGCAACCGGGGTTGCAGCCGCACCGCCGCCGGATCGTGCCGGGCGGCCAGCCGGTCGAAGAAATCAGCCATCAGCGCACAACTCCAGGTAGTAACGCCGCCGAAGCGGGCTGAGCGCCAGGATCTGCGGCTCGCTCCACCCGTAGGCGGCGGCGAGCAGGTGCACGTCCAGCAGCACGTCCCGGGACCACGAATCCAGTTCCGACCACAGGAATTCGGCCACGTCCAGCACCGTCGGCGTGCCGCCGCCGCAGTGCGGGCAGTGCACGGTCACCGCCAGGTCCGCCGCCGGATCGGCCTGCTCGGCGAGCTCCCCCATCCGCCGCCGCACCCGCTCCGGAAGCCGGTCCGGGTCGACCGGTTCGCCGTCCTGCTCGGCGGAGAGCGTGCAGCGGGCCAGCAACCACGCGCCGCGCTGTTCGGCCGGTGCGGTGGCCGCCGCATCCAGGTCGGCGGCCGTCGGCAACCGGAACTCGACCTCGACGCCGTCGTCCACCACCCGCAGCGGATCACCGGTGGGCCGTGGGTGGTCGGCGAGGCCGCGCGCGTCCAGGTCGAACTCGACGACCTCGCCGCACGCGGCGCACTCCAGCAGCACCTGCATCCGCTCGCCGAACAGCGCGCGACGCAGCTCCAGCAGGTCCGCCACCCGCGCCCCGAGCGGTTCCGCGTCGAGCTGCGCCACCGTGGCCTCCGGACGCGAAGCCCGGTGCAGCAGGTCAGCCCGCCCGGGCGCGCGCTGCGCCAACCCGGCTTCCCAGGCGGCCAGCAGCTCCGCCGGTCCCGTCACCACCACCCGACACCCCTCCCCCCGAACATCCGTCCACAGTGGAGCTATACGGGATTGGTGAACGCCGGTTCCGTCGGCTCCGGCACCTCGTAGTCCCGCTCCCAGCCCTCGCACTCCAGCTTCAGGCTCTGGATCGCCACCGCGTTCGCGTTCGCGTCCAGCTCGCCCAGCACCTGGTACTCGCTGGGCCAGGTGCGGTACAGCTTGTGCGAGACGGCGACCTGGCCCGCCTCGTTGAGCAGCTGGATGACGATGTCCTTGCGGAAGTCGGCCAGCGACACCTCGGATCCGAGACCGGCGCCGACCTGCCAGACCTTGTTGGCCCACCGGTCGAACTCGGGGTCGTGGGTGACCCCGCGCTCCAAGGTGATGCCCTCGAACTCGGAGCGACCCGGTGCCTTGCGCGGGGAGCTCGGGTCGCCACCGTGGCGGTGCTTGACCACCTCGGTGGTGCGCTTCAACGGGCTGATCTTGCTGACGCCCGCCACCGTGCGCCCGTCCCACAGGACGAGGAACTTGAAGTTCTTGTACGGGTCGAAGCGGTGCGCGTTGATCTGGAACTCGGCCATGCTCACTCCTCCGGTTCGCTACGCCTGCGGGAGGCCGGCGAACTGCTGGATGGTCACGATCACGAACTCGGCTGGTTTCGTCGGCGCGATGCCGACGACGACGTTGACGACTCCGCGGTCGACGTCCTCCTGCGTGGTGGTGTCGGCGTCGCACTTGACGAAGTACGCCTCGCGGGGCGTGCCGCCCTGGAACGCGCCCTGCCGGAACAGGGTGTGCAGGTAGGCGGAGGCGTTGAGCCGGATCTGCTGCCACAGCTGCTCGGTGTTCGGTTCGAACACCGCCCACTGCAGACCGCGGCGCAGGCTCTCCTCCACGTGCAGCGCCAGCCGCCGCACCGGCAGGTACTTCCACTCCGAGTCGGCCGCATCCGAGCCCGCGAGGGTCCGCGCGCCCCACACGACCGCGCCCACCACGGGGAACGTGCGCAGGCAGTTCACCCCGAGCGGGTTGAGCAGCCCGCTCTCCCGGTCGGTGAGCCGCACCGACGGCGAGCGCACCCCGAGCAGCTTCGCCTCGGTCCCCGCGGGTGCCTTCCACACGCCGCGTTCGGCGTCGGTGCGGGCGATGACCCCGGCGACCGCCCCGCACGGCGGGAAGGACCGCAGCCGCCCGGACAGCGGGTCGATGAGTTGCAGGTGCGGGAAGAACAGGCCCGCGTGGTCGCTGCGCACCGGGTCGAACGCGGCGATCCCGGCGCGCACCGCGTCCACCCCGGACCACGCCGACGGCGCGTCCACCAGCAGGAAGATCCGGCGTTCGCGGCAGATCCGGTCGGCGGCGGTGAGCACCGCCAGCACGTCCTCAGTGGACTCGTACCCGGCGAGTTCGGGCAGCGCCAGCAGGTTCACGTCGTCCACGTCGCGCAACGCCTGCAACCCGGTCTTGCGCGCCTCGCTGCCGATGAGGTCGCGCGGTCCCGGCGGGTCGCCGTCCTCCCCGCACTCCAGCGGGAACACCGGCGGGCGCACCACCTCGTCGAGCCCGAGGTCCCCGGCGCACTCGCCGCGGAACCGGACCTCGTCCGCCGGATCGGTGGAACCGGCGACGGTCTGCAGCCGGTCGCCGAACGCGGTGACGGTCGCCCCCGCGAACGCGCGCTTGCCCGGCGCGTCCGGCAGCGAGCGCAGCTTGCGCTCCAGCAGCAGCGCCAGTTCGGCGACGCTGCACGGTGCCTCGCCGTCCACGTCCTCCTCGTAGAGCGTGAAGTCCCGCTCCACGTCGCCGATCTTCGCGGTGAGCTCCACGCCCAGGTCGGGCAGCTCGCCGTCGAACGGGCGGGACACGGTGCCGTTCGCGGCGGGCAGCCCCGAATCCAGCACTTCGACCCGGATCAGCGCCGAGGACGAGTTCACCGCGGCCTCCGCGTACCGGCCGTGCCCGGGATCCAGCGACAGGCCGCCGAAGGATTCGCGGACGCCGACCCGCGCGTCGGCGACGTGCAGGTTGAACGTCTCCTCGGGGCAGGTCGTGTCGTGGTCGACGGTGACGTGCAGGCCGTTGCCCCACGCACCGGGTTCTTTAGCGTGCACCGCGAGCACCGGGCAGTCCTTGCGCCGGTCACCGGCGTGCAGCACCACCGAGGCGGCCTTGCCGCTGCCGCGGGCGGCGACGCGCACCACGACCGCGATCGTGCCGCCGTTGGCGAAGAACTGGTGCACCGCGTAGCCGAGCGCGCCGCGCGAGGTCAGCCCGCCGAAGCGGCGCTCGAACTCGGCGAAGCTGGTCACCCGCACCGGCTCGTTCAGCGGTCCGCGGCGGGTGTGCCCGACGAACGCGGTCACCGAGGTGGTGACGGTGGAGATGGTGCGCGCGCTGCTCGGGATCTCCTCGACGTGGACACCTGGATAGGACGTGTTCGTCGGCATGCCCCTCCCATTCCTCCGCACGCAGGAAAGCGCACGGGGTCAGGGGGAAAGGCAGCGGAACGAAAGCGCGCGAAAAGCGCTCGGCTCGGAAACCGAGCCGGGTGAAGAAACCATTCCCCCAATGGCGGAACGGAGCCGCGAAGCCCCGATCCTTCGCGCGCTGGACAGGGCCGGGACCCCTTCCCGGCTGGCGACCTGCTGGAACCGGCGCGCGAGATCAGTTTCTTGAGATCGTCCGCGGAGGTCAAGCGCTTTTCACGAATGGCTCAGCGCGATGAAGATCGAATATCAGCGGAATCGACGCAGGTGCGCCGAACGGCGCAGCGGAATCCGTCGGATCGCACGAATTCCGCGCAATCCGGTCCGCTACTCGCCGATCGGTGGTACCCGTTCCGCGATCGGCGGCGGGCCGGGCGGAGTGCCGTCGCCGAACGGGCGCCCGCCGAGCTCCTCGCGCCCGTGCGGCGTCAGCCAGCCCGACGGGTCCGGGCCCTTCGGCACGATCCCGGTCGGGTTGATCTCGCTGTGCACCCCGTAGTAGTGCTGCTTGATCTGCTCGAAGTCGATGGTGTCGCCGAACCCGGGCGTCTGGAACAGGTCGCGCGCGTAGGCCCACAGCACCGGCATGTCGGTGAGCGTGGACCGGTTGCACTTGAAGTGCCCGTGGTAGGCGGCGTCGAAGCGGACCAGCGTCACCCAGAACCGCACGTCGGCCTCGGTGATGGTGTCGCCGACGAGGTAGCGCCGCCCGGCGAGCCGCTCGGACAGCTGGTCCAGCCGGGCGAACAGCGCGTCGTAGGCCTTCTGGTACGCGCCTTGGGCCTTGGCGAACCCGCACTTGTAGACGCCGTTGTTGACGTCGTGGAACAGCAGGTCGGAGATCTCGGCGATCTCGTCGCGGTGCTCGGCCGGGAACAGGTCGGGCGCGCCGGGGCGGTGGTGCGCGCTCCACTGGGTGGCGAGGTCGAATTCGAGGTCCTGGTAGGCGTTCGTGACGACCTTCCCGGTGGAGATCTCGACGATCGCGGGGACGGTGACGCCCTTGTCGTAGCCGGGGATCGCCCGCTCGTAGGCCTCGCGCAGCCATTCGACGCCGAGCACCGGGTCGACGCCGCCGGGGTCGAGGTGGAAGCGCCAGCTGCGGTCGTCGTGCAGCGGCCCGGCGATGCCCAGCGACAGCACCGGTTCGAGGCCGAGCAGCCTGCGCACGATGATGACGCGGTTCGCCCACGGGCAGGCGCGGGCGCCGATGAGCCGGTAGCGGTGCGGTTCGACGGGCCACGGGGAGCTGCCGTCGGCGGTGATCCGCTCCTGCACCCCCAGCGGTTCGCGGACGAACTCGTCGGTCGAGGACTGCGCGGCTCCCACGATGCGACCCCCTTGCGGCTGCGGCCGGATTCGGGCTCGACCCTACGCCGCCGAACGGCCCAACGTTCACCGCCGACCGCGCGACCCCCACCGTCGAATCCGAGTGCCCCACCCGACCGACCGGACAAGCCGAACGGGCCACCCACCCGAAACGATCCCACAGGTAAATGGGCCACCCGACCAGGGAGACGGGGCGAACGGGCCACTCACCTGGAGCGGCCTCGCGGGTGCGTGGGCCGCTGGGACGGGCGGCGGCGTGAGCGGGTCGCTCGCCTGGGGTGGTGGGCCTGGGAGGTCGACCGTCAGGGTGACCTAGGTTATCGTGACTTAGGTGTGGATCGATGTCCTGCTGCTGGCCCACCTCGCCAAGGAGCCCTCGCACGGCTACGAGCTGCGGAAGCGGGTGGAGGAGGGCACCGGGTTCGCCCTCTCGAACAACTCGCTGTACCCGGCGCTGCGCCGGTTCACCGAAGCCGCGGCCGTCACGCGCACCGCCGAACCGCAGGAGGGCCGGCCGCCGCGGAACGTCTACACGATCACCGAGGTCGGCCGGGAACTGCTGCACGACATGCTCGCCGACCTGCCGGCCGAGCTCGCCGCGGACGCACCGGAGTTCCTGGCCCGCCTCGCGCACTTCGACTGGCTGACCGCCGGGGAGCGGCTCGGCGTCGTCGACGCGCGCAGGCGGGCGCTGCGGCAGCGCAGCGACCGGCTCGCCGCGCTCACCCGCCGCGGCGCGAGCACCTGGGGCCAGGAGGCGCTGGACGAATCGCTGCGCAGGCTGCGCGCCGAACTGGACTGGCTCGACGGGATCGCCGCCCGGGCCGCCGCAGATTCCCCACCACCACAGGAGGAGCACTGATGAGCACCACGGCCGAAGCCCTGCCGCAGCTGCCGTTCGACCGGCCGAACGTGCTGGAGATCGCGCCGCTGTACGAGGTGCTGCGCAAGCAGTCGCCGATCACCCGGGTGCGCACGCCAGCCGGGGACCCGGCGTGGCTGATCACCTCGTTCGAGGAGGCGCGCACCGTGTTCGGCGACGCGCGGTTCGGCCGCTCGCACCCGGCTCCGGAACAGGCCTCGAAGATCTCCGACGCGGGTGTCCTCAACGGACCGAACGGCGACTACGACACCGAGCAGGCCCGGCACCACCGGATGCGCAAGCTGCTCACCCCCGCGTTCTCCGCGAAGCGGATGCGGCTGCTCACCGAGCACGTGCAGGACCTGGTGCGGGGCTGCCTGGATTCGCTGCAGGCCGCGCACGACGCGAACCCGGATTCCCCGGTGGACCTGCACGAGCACCTGTCGTTCCCGTTGCCGGTGCTGGTGATCTGCGAACTCCTCGGGGTGCCGTTCGAGGACCGCGAGTACTTCGCCGGGCTCTCCGACCGGATGAGCCGGATGGGCACCGGCGACGCCGCGCAGGACGCGCGGGTCGAGCTGGCCGAGTACATGGCGCGGCTCGCCGAGGTGAAGCGGCAGTCCCCCGGTGAGGACGTGGTCACCGACCTGGTGCGGGCGCAGGAATCCGACCCGGACTTCGACGACGGCGAGATGTCCAGGCTCGCCTCCGGCCTGCTGTTCGCCGGGCACGAGACGACGGTGACGCGCATCGACCTCGGCGTGCTGCTGCTGTTGACGGACCTGGAGCGCCGGGACGAGTTCGCCGCCGACCCGGCAGGGCGGGTGCAGCAGACGGTGGAGGAGATCCTGCGGGTCGCCGACCCCAGCGGCCTCGGCCTGCTGCGCTACGCCCACGAGGACGTGGAGGTCGGCGGGCAGCTCATCGCGCGCGGCGACGCGGTGCTCATCCCGACCGGCGCGGCGAACCGCGACGAATCGGTGTACGGCGAACCGGAGCACTTCGACCCGGAGCGCAAGCCGAACGTGCACCTGACCTTCGGGCACGGCATGCACTTCTGCATCGGCGCGAGCCTGGCCCGCACCGAGCTGAAGGTGGTGTTCACCGAGCTGTTCCAGCGGTTCCCGGGCCTGCGGCTGGCGGTCGACGTCGACGACCTCGACGTCCGCTCGGACCGGGTGACCGGCGGGGTGAAGGCCCTCCCGATCACCTGGTGATCGGACCGGTGCACGTCCCGCGGTGAGCGGGACGTGCACCCGGTGCTCACTGGATGCCGAAGTCGATGCCCGAGTCCGCCGGGCCCCACACGGCCGTGCCGACCGCCCACGGCGTGGTGTTGGTGTACCCGTCGGCGTAGACCTGCACCGAGTACTTGCCGTAGGGCAGGTCCGCGATCTCGTAGTGGCCGTTCTCGTCGGTCACCAGCTTCCCGTGCACGTCCCCGCTGGCCCAGCTGTAGGAGACGGTGATTCCGGCGACCCCCGCCTCGTCCGCCTGCCGCTCGCCGTCCCCGTTGGCGTCGAGGTAGACGACCCCACCCAGCCCGCCGTCCGACGGCGCGGCCTCCGCCTGCGCGGGCAGGGCGGCGGTGGCCACCAGCAACGGCGCCGCGAGCATCGCGGCCATGATTCCTCGCACGACATCCTCCTCTGGAACGGGCGGTGCACCCGCCCGAACTCCGTTCCCCCGGAGGCCGTCTGAGCACGACCTCCCGGAACGGGGACGCCGATGCTCCCTCCCCGGTTGTCTCCGCGCGGAAATCCCTTGGCACGGACGGAGAATCCGCTGATCACCGGGGAAGGCGGTCCGCGGTGAGCACGATCGTGGCGCAATCCAAGGTGAACGAGCCGCCGTGCTCGTCGACGACCCGCCCGAGCTCGGCGAGCAGCGCGGCGAGCCGGTCCGCCGGAATCCGGTGGTGGCCGCCCTGGGTCGGCACCTGGTCCAGCCAGGCCGCGCGGCCCATCGTGGTCCGCCGGTCGAAGCGCGACCGCACCGGATCCGCGAACGCGTCCGTGGCGGCGATCCCGGCGACCGCGCTCGCGGTGATCGCGTCGTAGGAGGCGAGGGCCGGGGTGGCCCACGGGGTGAACGGCAGGCCGGTGTCGCTGCGGCGGTAGACGTCGGCGAACCCGGACGCGATCCCGGGCTCTGGCTCGGCGACGTTCCAGAACAGCGCGAGCCTGCCGCCGGGCCGCAGCACACGCGCCGCCTTCGCCGCGCCGAGTTCCGGGTCGATCCAGTGCCAGGTCTGACCGGCGATCACCGCGTCGAAAGTCCGCGCACCGGCATCCCAGTCCTCGAACCGGGCCACGTCCACCGTGAACCCGCGGGCGCGGGCGAGCTCGGCCATCCGCGGATCGACTTCCACCCCGGTGACCTCCGCTCCCGCCGCGCCGAACTGCAGCGCCGAGATGCCGGTGCCGATGCCGACGTCGAGGACCCGGCGGCCGGACAACCCGGTGAGCACGGCGTCGGCGACGGCGCGCGGGTAGTGCGGCCGGGCGCGGTCGTAGCGGTCCGCGTCGGCGCCGAACGACTCGGCGATCTCGCGGTGCTCGTGCGGCGGAACGGACTCGCCCGGAGTGACCATGCGCCGAGCCTAGGCCGTCATGCCTCCTGGCCGAAGTGCTCGGCGAGGCGGCCCGCGGCGGTGTGCATGTGGGCGCTCATCGCTTCGGCGGCCGCGTCCGGGTCGCCGTCGCGCAGTGCCGCGTAGACGAGTTCGTGCTCCGCGAGCGCGAGGTCGGCGTGGCCCTGGTCGGCCAGCGCCCGCTCCACCCACAGCCGCAGCAGCGAGCGCACGTTCTGCAGCAGCTGCTGCAGCACCACGTTCCCGGAGGCCACCGCGATCCGCAGGTGGAACAGCCGGTCGGCCTCGACGAACTTGTCCAGTTCGGTGCGGTTGTCCCGCATCCCGTCGAGCTGGGCGGCGAGGTCGGCGAGGTCGTCGTCGGTGCGGCGGACCGCGGCGCTGCGCACGGCGAGCACCTCCAGCCCGTTGCGCACCTCGACGAGTTCGCGGGTGCGCGGCTCGCCGAGCATGAGGCCCCAGCTCAGCGTCTGCGGCAGCAGTTCGGAGGCGCTGCCGCGCAGGTAGGTGCCGGAGCCGGGCCGCACGTCGACGATGCCGAGGATCTCCAGCGCCGCCAGCGCTTCCCGGATCGCGGAGCGGCCGACACCGAGCGAGGCGGCGAGGCTGCGCTCGGGCGGCAGCCGGGTGCCGGGCTCCAGGTCGCCGGTGGTGAACAGGTCCAGCAGTCGCTTGGCGACCGCGGAGACGGCCGTACCCGCGGGCACGGCGCCGAGGGCGGCGCCGAACGCGGCATCGGGGTTTTCCGGGTACGGAGGCATGGGCACGCATCCTAACTTCTCGCCGTCTGGCCGACTCTTGTCGCGTAGGGGGTCGGGTGGCGGAACCTCAGCGGTCCCCTCGCTGCGGGATCGTTTTCACCGGTGGCTCCGCCACAGGAGAAAGCGCTGTCCTCGCGAGGAAGCCGCTGAGAACCCGCGGGTGGTCCGGTTGCGTGCTGGGTCGCCGCTCAGCGGCTTCGCCGCTGACGAGGAACAGCAGGACCTGCCGCGTCAGGCTCGGATCGGAGTGCTTTCTCGTTCAAGTTGCCGCTAATTGGTCAACCGGTTGACAGGTTGGGGGCTGCTCTCGATACTAGGCCGAACGGCGAAGCCCCGCCGCGGAACGCCCGCGGCCGCGCCACGCCCGGACCAGGACCGCCCGCCCCGGCCGCGGTCCTCGCCCGCACCCGCTTCAAAGGAGTCAATGTGGACACCTCGACCGCCGCGCAGCAGCGCGGTCCGGGGGTGGAGAAGTCGGCCATTCGCAAGGTCGCCGTCCGCCTCGTGCCGTTCGTGGCCTTGATGTTCTTCGTCAACTACCTCGACCGGACGGCGATCAGCTTCGCCGCGCCGAACGGGATGCAGGACGACCTGGCGCTGTCCGCGGCCCAGTTCGGCTTCGCCTCCGGCGTGTTCTTCGTCGGCTACCTGCTGCTGGAAGTGCCCAGCAACATCGCGCTGAACAAGTTCGGCGCCCGCCGCTGGCTCGCCCGGATCATGGTCAGCTGGGGCGTGGTGGCGCTGCTGTTCACCTGGGTGCAGGACTTCACCCAGCTCGCCGTGCTGCGCTTCCTGCTCGGCGTCGCCGAAGCCGGGTTCTTCCCCGGTGCCGTGCTGTTCCTGAGCCTGTGGGTGCCCGCCCGGCACCGCGGCAAGATCCTCGCGCTGTTCTACCTCGCGCAGCCGCTGACCACCGTGATCGGCGCCCCGCTGGCGGGCTGGCTCATCCAGCAGCACGGCGTGTTCGGGCTGGAGGGCTGGCGCTTCATGTTCTTCGGCGTCGCGATCCCCGCCATCGTGCTCGGCGTCGTCGCCTGGTTCTACCTCGCCGACGACCCGCGCGACGCGAAGTGGCTCACCGCCGCCGAGAAGGACTGGCTCACCGGCGAGCTCGCCGCCGAGAAGCAGCAGACGGCCGCCGAATCCGGGCACCACGGCATCCGGTCGGTGTTCGGCAACGGCCGGGTGTGGACGCTGGCGATGCTGTACTTCGGGTTCATCTACGGGCTCTACACGCTCGCGTTCTTCCTGCCCGCGATCATCGGCGACTTCGAGCAGCGGTTCGGCACCACGTTCGGCGTGTTCGAGAAGGGCCTGATCACCGCGGTCCCGTACCTGCCCGCGGCGATCGTGCTGTACCTGTGGTCCCGGGACGCCACCCGGCGCGGCCTGCGCTCCTGGCACATCACCGTGCCCGCGGTGGTCGGCGCGGTCAGCGTGCCGCTGGCGCTGTTCGCCGGCTCCCCCGAGCTGACCATCGCGATCATCACGGTCACCGCCTGCGCGATCTTCGCGGCGCTGCCGAACTTCTGGACGCTGCCGACGAAGTTCCTCACCGGGGTGGCCGCCGCCGCGGGCATCGCGCTGATCAACACGGTCGGCAACCTGGCCGGGTTCCTCGCGCCGTACGTCACCGGCGCGCTGTTCGACTGGACCGGTTCCTACGTGGTGCCGATGTTCGTCGTGGGCGCGTTCCTGCTGCTGTCGGCCGTGCTGATGGTGCTGCTCGCGCGCACCGAGCGGGCCGACCGCCGCGTGCCCGCCGCCGAGTGACCGCCGTTCCCCCGTTCCCGTAGGAGAGCTCATGGCCCGCCTGTTCAACGACCCCGGCTCGTTCGCCGAGGAGATGCTGGAAGGTTTCGCCGCCGCCCAGGCGCACCGGGTGCGCCGGGTGCCCGGCGGAGTGGTCCGCCGCAACCGCGCCCGCACCGGCGAGGTCGCCGTCGTGATCGGCGGCGGCTCCGGGCACTACCCCGCGTTCAGCGGGCTGGTCGGCGACGGCCTCGCGCACGGCGCGGCGATGGGCAACCTGTTCGCCTCGCCGTCCGCGCAGCAGGTGCGCTCGGTCGCGACCTCGGCGCACAACCGCGGCGGAGTGCTGCTGTGCTACGGGAACTACGCGGGCGACGTGCTGCACTTCGGCCTCGCCGAGCAGCGGCTGCGCGGCGACGGCATCGACTGCCGCACCGTGGTCGTCACCGACGACGTCTCCAGCGCCCCGGCCGAGGAGCGGGACAAGCGGCGCGGCGTCGCGGGCGACCTGGTGGTGTTCAAGGCAGCGTCGGCGGCGGCCGCGGCCGGGTACGACCTCGACGAGGTGGTGCGGGTCGCCGCCCGCGCCAACGACCGCACCCGCTCCTTCGGCGTCGCCTTCGGCGGCTGCACGCTGCCCGGCGCCGAGGAACCGCTGTTCACCGTGCCGGAGGGGAAGATGGCCGTGGGGCTGGGCATCCACGGCGAACCGGGCATCGCGGAGCAGGACGTGCCGAGCGCCGACGAGCTCGCCGAGTTGTTCGTGCGCACCCTGCTCGCCGAGGTTCCCGAAGGCGTTGAGGTCGCCGGATCGCGGGTCGTGGTGCTGCTCAACGGACTCGGCTCGGTGAAGTACGAGGAGCTGTTCGTGGTGTACCGCCGGGTCGCCGCGCTGCTCGCCGAAGCCGGGGTGGAGGTCGTCGAACCCGAGGTGGGCGAACTGGTGACCAGCTTCGACATGGCGGGCGCCTCCCTCACGCTGTGCTGGCTGGACGACGAGCTGGAGCGGTTCTGGCGCGCCCCCGCCGACTCCGCCGCCTACCGGAAGACGCCTGCGGTCGCCGCCGAGGACGCCGAGGCGGGCGAGGACTTCGTGGCGCTGGACGTGATCCCGCCCGCCACCGGTGAATCGCAGGAATCCGCGCGCTGCGCGCTGGCCGTGCTCGAAGCCATCAAGTCCACTGTGGACGACAACGCGGCGGAGCTGGGCCGGATCGACGCGGTCGCGGGCGACGGCGACCACGGCATCGGCATGCAGCGCGGCGCGGACGCGGCCGTGACCGCCGCCCGCGAGGCCGTCGAACGCGGCGCGGGCGCGGGCAGCACGTTCAACCGCGCCGCCGACGCCTGGGCCGACCGGGCGGGCGGCACCTCGGGCGCGCTGTGGGGCGTGGCGCTGCGCGCCGTCGGCGCCGAGATCGGCGACGAGACCACCCCCGGGCCGCGCACCACCGCCGCCGCGGTGCGGGCCGCCGCCGACGCCGTGGTGCGGCTGGGCAAGGCCGAACTCGGCGACAAGACCATGGTCGACGCGCTGGTGCCGTTCGCCGACGAGCTGGAATCCGCGATCGCCACCGGATCCGACCTCCCCACCGCGTGGGATGCCGCCGCCACCGCCGCGGGGAAGGCCGCCGAGGCCACCGCCTCGCTGCGCCCGCTGCGCGGCCGGGCCCGCCCCCTCGCCGAGAAGAGCCTCGGCACCCCCGACGCGGGCGCCGTCTCGCTGTCGCTGATCACCCGCGCGGTGCACGCGGTGCTCGCCAGGTGATGACCCGAACCCCGTTGCGGTGAAAGGAGAACGCGCGTGAGCGACAAGCTGCGCATCGTGGTCGGCTCGGACGACGCCGGGTTCGACTACAAGGAGATCCTCAAGCAGGACCTGGAGAACAGCGACCTCGTCGCCTCCGTGCGCGACGTCGGCGTGCACGCCGACGGGCACACCCCCTACCCCACCGTCGCCATCGCCGCCGCCGAACTCGTCGCGGCCGGGGAGGCCGACCGGGCGCTGCTGGTGTGCGGCACCGGGCTGGGCGTGGCGATCGCCGCGAACAAGGTCGAGGGCATCCGGGCGGTCACCGCGCACGACGGCTTCTCCGTGGAACGGGCCATCAAGAGCAACGACGCGCAGGTGCTCACCTTCGGCCAGCGCGTCGTCGGCATCGAGCTGGCCCGCAAGCTCGCCGCCGAGTGGCTCACCCACCGCTTCGACCCGGAATCGGCCTCGGCGCAGAAGGTCTGCCTGATCAGCGACTACGAGAACGGGAGCCCGCGGTGACCAGCCGGACCATCGGCGTCAGCCTGAAGATGTACTTCGGGCACCAGCGCACGCTGGACTGGTGCGCGGAGGTCGCCGAGCTCGCCCGCCGCCATCCCGCGGTGCGCGGCGGCGGCGCGGAGCTGTTCGTGCTGCCCTCGTTCCCCGGGCTGGCCCCCGCGCTGGAGCTCTTCCGGGACACCCCGGTCGAGGTCGGCGCCCAGGACCTGTTCTGGGCGGACCACGGCGCCTACACCGGCGAGGTCAGCGGCGCGGAACTGCGCGAACTGGGTTGCAGCCACGTCGAGGTCGGGCACGCCGAGCGGCGCAGGCTGTTCGGCGAGGACGACCCGGTGGTCGCGGCGAAGACGGCGGCGGCGCTGCGCAACGGGCTGACCCCGGTGCTGTGCCTCGGCGAGGAGCAGGCGGGCGGCAGCACCGACGCGGTGCGCACCTGCCTGGAGCAGCTGGACTCGGCGCTGTCCCGCGCCCGCGAAGCGGACCGGCTCGGCGCGGTCGTGGTGGCCTACGAACCGCAGTGGGCGATCGGCGCCGCCGAACCCGCCGACCCCGAGTTCATCGGCGCGGTGTGCGGCGAACTGCGCTCCGCGCTGGACGCGGAACCGGTGCTGGCGGGCAGCCGCGTGATCTACGGCGGCAGCGCGGGGCCGGGCCTGCTCAGCACGCTCGGCGACGCGGCGGACGGGTTGTTCCTCGGCCGCTTCGCGCACGACCCGGCCGCGCTGGAGCAGATCCTCGACGAGGTCGTCGCGCTCGGCGGGGTGACCGCATGATCGGGCTGAGCACCTACGCCTACTTCTGGCAGTGGTCCGACCAGGTGCCGGAACCGCTGTCGCTGACCGGGATGCTCGCGGACACCGCGGCGCAGGGCGTGCACCTGTTCCAGATCTGCGACTACCCGCCGCTGGAGTCGATGGGCGACGCCGAGCTCGACGAGGTCCGGGACGAGGCGCGGCGACTGGGGGTGCGCCTCGAACTGGGCACGCGCGGGCTGCGGCCGGACCACCTGCGCCGCTACCTGGAGCTGGCCGGGCGGCTGGACGCCTCGCTGGTGCGGTCGATGCTCTACTCCGCCGACAGCAGGCCGACGCTCGGCGAAGCGGAGGCCTACCTGCGGGAGGTCGTGCCGGAGTACGCGGCGGCGGGCGTGACGATCGCGCTGGAGACCTACGAGCAGGTCCCCACCCGCGCGCTCGTCGACCTGGTGGACCGCGTCGGTGACGAGCACCTGGGCATCTGCCTGGACCCGGCGAACGTGGTGGCCGCGCTGGAACTTCCCGGCGACGTGATCGACCTGACCGCGCCGCACGTGAAGAACGTGCACGTCAAGGACTTCGCCTTCACCCGCTCCGCCGGGTGGGTGGGGTTCGCGCTGACCGGCGCCCGGCTGGGCACCGGGCAGCTGGACCGGGCGCACGAGGTGCGCGCGGTGCGCGCCGCCGAACGCGGCGTCAACGAGGTCGTCGAGCACTGGCTGCCCTGGCAGGGCGACGCGGCGACGACCTGCGCGGTCGAACGGGAGTGGACCGCGCACAACCTGGACTACCTGAGGAGCGAGCGGACATGACGGATGCGAAGCTGACGATCGCGGTCATCGGCGCGGGCGGCAAGATGGGCATGCGGGTGTCGGACAACCTGCAGCGCACCGAGCACACCGTGTTCTACAGCGAGAACTCCCCCGCCGGGCAGGAGCGCGTCACCGAGGCCGGTCGCGCGGTCACCGAGACCTCGGCCGCGATCGCCGACGCCGACGTGGTCATCCTCGCCGTCCCGGACATCGTGCTGGGCAAGGTGTCCGAGGAGGTCGTGCCGCAGCTGCGCGCCGGTTCCGTCGTGGTCACCCTCGACCCGGCCGCCGCGTACGCGAACCTGCTGGCCAAGCGCGCGGACCTGGAGTACGTGGTCGCGCACCCCTGCCACCCGTCGGTGTTCCTGCAGCGCCGCACCCCGGAGGAGCTGGCCGACACCTTCGGCGGCATCGCCGCCCCGCAGGAGGTCGTGGCCGCCATCGAGTCCGGCGACGAGGAGCGCCGCGCCGTCGCCGAATCGGTGATCCGCGCGATGTACGCGCCGGTGGTGGACGTGCACTGGGTGACGGTGAAGCAGCTGGCCTACCTGGAGCCGACGCTGGTGGAGACGGTGGCCTGCATGGTGGGCGACCTGCTCAAGGAGGCGCTGCACGAGACCGTGCACACCGTGGGCGTCCCGGAGGCCGCCGCGCGCGCGATGCTGCTCGGGCACACCCAGGTGGCGCTGGCCAACACCCTCAAGGGCGACAACCCGTTCTCCGACGCGTGCCTGATCGCGATGGACTACGGCCGCGAGTCGATCATCAAGGACGACTGGAAGAAGATCTTCAACGACGAGCAGCTGGACGCCGTGATCACCCGGATGCTGAAGCTGGACCGCATCGAGCGCTGATCCGCCGGATCGGCACGACCACCCCGCTCGGCCGCTCGGGCGCCACCTGCCGGCCGCTGCGGGGACGCCGAACGCACCGCTCTCCTCCGAGGCGGTGCGTTCGTGCGTTCCGCGGTCAGATCGCCCGGGCCGCCGCGGGTTCCGGAGCGGGCGACCGGGTGGGCCGGGCGCGTTGCAGGTAGCGGCGGGCGCGCGCGGCGTCGGCCTCGTCCACCGGGGCTTCCGCGTCGCCCGCGCGCACCGCGCTCGCCTTGAGGATCGCGTGCGCCCAGGACAGTTCCTGCTCGGTGGGCGCGAACGCGTCGTTGATGGTGGCGATCTGCTCCGGGTGGACCGCGGTCTTCGAGGTGAACCCGGCGCGCGCGGCGCCCAGCGTCTCCGCCGCCAGCGCCTCCGGATCGCCGACCCCGAAGTGCGGCGAGTCGATGACGACGACGTCGGCGGCGGCCGCGGCGAGCACCGCGGAATCCCGCACCGAGCGCAGGGCCTCCGGATCGCCCGCGGTGCCGAGGTCGGCTGCCACGTCGGCGGCACCGACGAGCACGCCGACCACCCGGGTCTGCGAGGCGAGGATGCGCGGCAGGTTCCGCAGGCCGCGGGCGGTTTCGATCAGCGGCACCAACATGGTGCGGCTGCCCGCCTCGAACAGCAGGTTCTCGATGACGCCGAGCGCGCCCGCGGATTCGGTCCGCGGCAGCACCAGCACGTCGGGCGCGGCATCGGCGGAGAGCAGCGCGGTGAGGTCGGCCAGGCCGACGGCGGTCGAGGCGGCGTTGATCCGCACCGCGGTGACCAGTTCGCCGGGCAGCGCAGCGGCGAGGTGTTCGATGACCAGGCGGCGCGCCGCGGACTTGTCCTGCGGCCGCACCGAATCCTCCAGGTCGAGCAGCACCGCGTCGGCACCTTCGCGGGCCGCGACGTCGAACTGCTCCGGTCGGGTGCTGGGTGTGAACAACCAGCTGCGCGCGGCGCGCACCGCGGTCTCCACGTCTCCGTCAACCATGTCCGCTCCCCCCAGATCGGCCGGTTCCGACGGTACGAGCCGGGTGGATCGACGGCCATTCGGCGAAGGCGCAGGGCTGCGCGATTCATCCGCTCCGGGGACGCGCGGTGCTCCCGGTGCGGCGGGGTGCGGATCCGCCCCAGCGGTGCGCGAGCGGGACCACCCGATTGCCAGCCGCACCAAGGGTTTTCCGGTGCGGCGGCGGGCGTCGACCGTGACAGGTGCAACTCGGCCGAGCGAGGCCGGATCGGCTATCAGGATGACGCCCGGAAGGCTTACGGCCAGTAGTGCACGGGCGCCTGCCCCAGACCACAGTGGACGGTCCCGGAAACCGTGCGATACCAGGCATCCCGTCGCCACACCGCCACGAACTCGTTTGACGGGTAGATCACATGTGGCTACGCTGTGTGGCTGATCGGGGGACGCAGTCGGTTCAACTGAATGAAGTCGGGGGGCTTCTCGTGGCACTGCACGCAACCGCGAACGGGCCGAACAGCGGGGGACACCTGTTCGGCCGCGAATCCGCGATGACGCTGGTCCAGGAGTTCGCCCACCGGCCGGAGCGCACCGGCAGACCGCAGCCGGTGCTGCTGTTCACCGGACCGCGCGGCAGCGGCAAGTCCGCGTTCCTGGATGCGCTCGCACACCGGCTGCACGACAACGAGGTCCCCTACGCCCGGCTGGACTGCACCGCGCTCGGCACCACCTGCGCCACCCTCGCCCACATCGCCGCCGAGCTCAACGCGCACAGCCACGTCCCGATCGCGTTGCCCCGGTTCATCGCCGGGCAGGTGGTGGCCGCCCAGCAGCTCGACGCCGCGCCCGGGCTGGCCCGCGGCCAGGCCACGAGCGCACTCGCGCTGCACCGCCGCGCCGACCCGCTGCGCGCACTGCTCGGCGAACTCCTCCCGCACGCCGAACCCCGCGGGCGCCGGCTCGCCGACGGGGTGCTGCGCGGACTCGCGTCCTGGCGCCACGGGCGCCGCGCGGTCCTCGACGCCGACTGGTTCGGGCACCAGGACCGCGAACTCGGCCGCGACGCGCTGGACGTGCTCGTCGAGCTCAACCGGCGGGCCGCCACCCCGCTGAACCAGGACGACGCGCGCGAGACCGCGGAGCTGCTGTGGGCCGCGCTCCTCGCCGACCTGCGCGCCGAGTTCGACCGCGGCACCTGGAACGCGCAGCGCCGGTTCAACTACCTGCTGCTGCTCGACGACGTCGACTCCCCCGCCTCGAAACCACTGCTCGACGCGCTCGTGCAGACCCGCAGGCAGCACGCCGCGCACCAGCCCGGCGACGACGACCCGCTGACCGTCGTCGCCGCCAGCCACGGCAAGCGCGCCGCCGCCGTCATCGCCACCGGCGAAGCCGCCCCGATGCGCGACATCGAACGGCTCGACCCGAACGGGCCCTCGCCGTACTACACCGATTTCCTGGACTGCGGCGGCAAGTCCTGGCACCCGGTGCGGATGCGCGACCTCACCCGCGACGAGGTCGCCAACACGGTCGACGAGCTCGGGCGCTACGCGGGCAACCAGAAGAACCGGATCGCCGCCGCTCTCTTCCGGCTCACCGGCGGACATCCCGACGCGACCCGCAGGGTCTTGGAAGGCATCCGGGCGCACCCCGGCGATCCGGTGGACCTGACCCCGCTGCTCGGCCACGCGCCCCGGCTCGGACCGCGCGGCTCGTTCGGGCCCGCCGAAGCGTTCCGCACCGGGCTGACCGAGGAGACGCTGCACGACCTGGTGACCTGCTCGGCGGCGCGCCACCGGGACGAAGCGGAGCAGCTGGTGGCGCGCAGCGGGCTGATGCTCGGCCACGACGTGCGGTCCCTGTTCGCCCCGGAACTGTGGATCTCCGCCGCCGACGGGCAGCAGGTGCTGCCGCCGGTGCTGCGCCGAGTGCTGCTGCGGGAACTCGCCGCCCGGCCCGAGGACGACCGCGCGAGCTGGACGGCGGTGCACTCCTGGTTCCGCCAGGAGCACACCGAGCACGGCGACGAAGCGGGCGTGTTCTACCACGCGCTCGCCGTCGGCGACGTGGAGCCGGTGGCGCGGCACCTCGCGATGCTGCTGCCGTTCAGCGAACTGTCCACCTGGCTCTACCTGCTCGGCACGATCACCTCGGCACCGAACCGCCTCGACCACCGGATGGCGCAGCCCGACCAGGTGCGCTCGCTCGCCTCCTGGACCGACCCCGGCGACGTCCCGGCGGCCTCGGTCGCGCGGCTGGTCGCGGCGCTGTGGATCGACACCGATCCGCTCGGCGACAGCAGGCGGCACGCGCTCTTCCTGGAGATCGCCGCCTGCTTCGACGACATAGCCCCGCACTCCGGCAGCGGACTGGCCACCCTCCGCGCCGAATCGGAGAAGTACCGCAGGTGGTCCGAACTGACCGACTGAACCGCACCCCGGCGAGGAGAGGATCAGCGTGACTTTCGAACAACCACCGCGCCCCCGATGGGGGCTCCGCATCGCACTGGCCGCGGGCTGCGCGCTCGTCCTGGCACTCGGCGTCGTCACCGTGAGCTGGGCGTTCTCCGAATGCGGGAGCGGGACATCCCGGGTCGGGAACGAATGCGTGGGCGTCACCTTCGGGGACGAGGTGTTCTCGCCCGAACTGGCCGACGTGGAACGTCGGATCCGCGACGAGAACGCTCAGGTCGAGGACGACCCGTACGTCGTCACTGTCGCCGTGCTGATGCCGATGACCGCCGAAGAAGGCGACAGCCTCTCGATCAAGCAGATCCAGGCCTATTTGGAAGGTGCTCACGTCGCGCAGCTCAACGCGAATGCGGAGGAACCGGGGCTGAAGATCCGGTTGGCATTGGCCAACGAGGGATCGTACGAGCGTTCCTGGGACGATGTGACCAACCGACTGATCAACATGGTCGAATCGGACCAACTCGTGGCCGTCACCGGACTCGGGCTGAGTTCTCCCGAAACCGTTTATGGCGCCAGCAAGCTCGCCGCAGCTGGGATCCCCATGGTCGGTTACCTCAGCGCCGACCGCTTCAACAGCCTCCCCAACGAGTACGGTCCGAAGATCGCGGGTTTGACCCGGGTGTCGCCGAGCTTGAAACAAGAGCTCAGCACCGTCGCCGAGCACCTTGATCAAGTGGTTGAAGATCCACGGGCGATGCTGGTCCGCGATGACAATCCTAACGACTACTACACCGATGACCTTCGAAGGAACTTCGAGGAACTGTTCCGCGAGGAGTGGGAGCGCACCGGCAGGTCCGACCCGCCCTACACCGGAGGACGGAACAGGTTCGGTGTGAGCACCCAGTTCGGGTACATCGCGGATCGGTTGTGCGGCGAGGACGACGCCACGAAGGCGGCGAACGTGGTGCTGTACGCAGGGCGCAGCAACCTGCTGGGCGAGTTCGTCGATCAGGTGCGCAAGCGCAGCTGCAACAACAAAACCCCCATCACGATCATCACCGGGTCCGAGTCCACCGACCTCTCGCTCCCCCGCGAACCGGGTGACGGACCGGTGTCGGTGGTGTACGCATCGGCCGCCGACCCGGCGGCGCTGGGATCGCCGGACAACCCGCAGCGCTCGCAATTCACCGGCTTCGAAAGCCGGCTGAAAAACCTGTTCGGGACGAAAACCGACGTGTCGAACTGGAGCGTGATGGGCCACGACGCCACGTTCACCGCAACGCTCGCCGCGCAGCGAGCGGTGAAGAACGAAGAGGAGAAGGTTCCTACGGCCGAGGGCGTCCGGGCCAACCTCTACCTGCTCAACAGTGTCCCCGGAGCGAGCGGAACTTTTCAGATCGACGGCAGGAGCGGCGATCGAGTGGACGAGGACATACCCGTGCTGCGCCGCATCGGGAATGGCGAGGCGGAAGTCGTGCGGACCGGCACCGAACCCGGCTGATTCCTTCACCCGCTCGTGGATCTCAGGCTAGCCTCACCAGGTGGTCTCCTACGAACGCGCGCAGGCGCTGGCGGACGAGGTGCTGTTCCCCGCGGCGGCCGAGGTCGATGCCGCGGGAGCGGTGCCGGCGTCCCACTTCGACCTGCTGGCCGAGCACGGTTTCTACGGCGCGGTCGCGCCCCGCGAGCACGGCGGCCCGGAGCTCCCGCTCGACGAGGCGGGCCGGATCGTGGAGGCGCTCTCCGGCGGATGTCTGAGCACCACGTTCGTCTGGGCGCAGCACCACGGCGTGGTGCGCGGGCTGCTGACGACGGATCGGACCGAGCTGCGCGATCGCCACTTGGCGGACGCGGTGCGCGGGAGGTTGCGCGGCGGCGTGTCGTTCGCCGGGGCGATTCCGCAGCCGCCGCGGCTGCTCGCGACACCGGTGGACGGCGGTTACCGGCTCGACGGCGAAGCGCCGTTCGTCAGCGGTTGGGGTCTGGTGGACGTGCTGCAGGTGTCGGCGCGGGACGGGGACTCGGTGGTGAACGGGTTGCTCGACGCGCGCCCCGCCTCCGGTGTCCGCGTCGAGCCGCTCGAACTGGTCGCGGCGCAGGCCACCGCGACGGTGCGGCTGCGGTTCGACGACCACTTCCTGCCCGCCGAACGGGTGCTGGGCGTGGTGCCGCACGTGGCCCTGCTCGCCGCGCAGGCCGGGGCGGCCCGGTTGAACGGGGCGATGCCGCTGGGGATCGCGGGACGCTGCGCCCGCCTCATCGCGGACGCGGGGCGGCCCGAGATCGCCGACCGGTTCGAAGCGGAGCGGGATGCGGTGCGGGACCGGCTGGACGAGGCGTTCGCCGCGGGCACCGACATCTCCCCGGCGCGGGCGGCGGCCGCGGAACTGGCGTTGCGCGCCGCCGGCGCGCTGGTGGCCGCGGCGGGCAGTTCGGCGCTGCTGCTCGGCGAGCACGGGCAGCGGCTGGTGCGGGAGGCGACGTTCACCCTGGTCGCCGCGTCCCGGCCGCCGATCAAGGACGGCATCCTCGAACTGCTCTCCGGAGGTGCGCGGTGAAGCGGATCGCGATCGTCGCCCTGCTGCTCGGCCTCGTCGCCGGGTGCTCGTCGGCCCCGCAGGCCCCGGCGCGCACCGGGGCGGAGGTCCGGCACGCGCTCGGCACCACGATCGCGCCCGCGCATCCGGCGCGGGTGGTCGCGCTGGGGCCCGCCGACGTCGACGCCGCGCTCGCGCTCGGCGTGGAACCGGTCGGCATCGGGCTGCCGCTGAGCGCGGACGTGCAGCCGTGGCAGCGGCGGCCGGGCTGGGACCCGGTGACGTTGCGGCCCACCGACCAGGGCTACTCCGCGGAGGCCATCGCCCAGCTGCACCCGGACCTGATCCTCGCGGGCAGCGACTACTACATCGACGGGGAGTACGCGGCGCTGTCCCGGCTGGCCCCGACCACGGCCTTCGAGACGAAGCCGGACGAGGAGCCGTGGCAGACGACCACCCGCCAGGTGGGGCGCGCGCTCGGCGAGCCCGCCGAGGCGGACCGGCTCGTCGCCGACACCGAGCGGCGCATCCGCGAGGCGGGCGCCGCGCACCCGCAGCTGGCGGGCGCCGAGGTCGCGGTCACCCTCGGGCACAGCCCCGGCGGGCTCGGGGTGATCCGGTCCGGGCAGGACGTCACGGTGCGCACGCTGACCGAGTTCGGGATGGTGCTGTCCCCCGCGGCGGCGGACCTGCCGGGTGAGGCGTTCAACGCGCAGGTCAGCGCGGAGAACCTGGCGCGGATCGACACCGACGTGCTCATCACCGCGTACCCGAACCCGGCGGTGCGGCCGCAGATCGAATCGCTGCCGGTGTTCGGTGCGCTGGGCGCGGTCCGGGACGGCGGCTACCTGCCGCTGGCGCAGGCGGATTGGCCGCTGCTGCGCCAGCCCGGGGTGCTCTCCCTGCCGTACCTGATCGACCACCTCCTCCCCCGCATCGCCGACGCGGCCCACCACCGCCGCTGATCCCACCCGCCCGGCCTGCGCGGGCCGACGGGCCGGTCAGCCGGCGGTTCAGGATCGGGACCAGGCCTCGGCGAGGAGTTCGTAGGAGCGCAGCCGGTCCTTCGGGTCGTGGGTGATGGTGGTGATGAGCAGTTCGTCCGCGCCGGTGACCCGCCGCAGCACGTCGAGCCGTTCCACCGCGGTCTCCGGCGAACCGACGATCCGGGTCTGCAGCCGGTCGGCGACGCGAGCCCGTTCGGCCTCGGTCCACCGGCGGCGGCGCGCCTCGTCCGGGCTCGGGTAGGGCTGTGCCCCGTCGCCGTGGCGGATGTCGTGCACCCACCCGGCGAACGGGGTGGCGAGTTCCTGCGCGGTCGCGTCGTCCTCGGCGACGAGCACGTCCGCGGACACCACGAGGTGCGGCCGGTCGAGCCGTGCGGAGGGCGTGAACGCGTCCCGGTAGGACGCGGCGGAATCGAGCACGGTGCCCGGGGTGACGTGGTAGTTGGACACGAACGGCAGCCCGAGCTCCCCGGCCGCCCGCGAGCTGGGTCCCGCGCTGGCGCCGAGCACCCACACCTGCAACGCCGCGTGCTCGGCGGTGATCGCGTGCGCCTCGCGGCCATCGCCGTCGCGGAAGGTGCCGTCGAGGAACGCGAGCACTTCGCGGACCTGCTCGGCGTAGTCGGACCGCCCGATGTCGCCGAGCAGCAGCGCGTGCCCTTCGAGCTGGTCGACGCGGGACCGCGACAGGCCTCCGCCGCGGGCGGCGCGCGGCACCGGAAGTCCGTCCACGTACGCGGGTTCCGGCACGGTGACCGGTGCGGGAGCCGCGGCGGCGGCCTTGGCGAATTCGACGTACTTGGCGAGCCCGGAGCGGCCGAGGCCGAGGTCGATGCGGTCCGGGTGCAGCTGGGCCAGGGTGCCGAAGTCCTCGGCGACCTGCAGCGGGCTGTGCTGGCCGAGCAGCACCGCCCCGGATCCGACGCGGATCCGCTCGGTCGCGGCGGCCACCGCGGCGATGAGCACCGCGGGCGAGGAAGAGGCGACACCGGGCACCAGGTGGTGTTCGGCGAGCCAGAACCGCCGGTACCCCCACTGCTCGGCGTGCCGGGCGAGTTCGACGGTGTCGCGCAGCGCGCCACCCGCGGTGCCGCCGGTGGGGATGGGTGCGAGGTCGAGGATCGAGAGCGGTACCGCGGTCATCGCTTCCTCCAGCACGCCCGCTCTCCCCGGCCGGAGGAGCGGGCGGTCCACAGCGGATCGTGGAGGCGGAGGCGGGATTCGAACCCGCGTGCAGGGCTTTGCAGGCCCTTACCTGGCCTCTCGGTCACTCCGCCACGACCCGATCCGCGGCGCCTGCCGGAGATCGGGTGACCAGAATCGTCCACATCGGACCACGTCAGGGTCCGGGAGGGTGCTGCTCAGGGCAGCGCGGGGGCACAGATCGAGCTGGCGTGCCGCCGGAGGTCGACGTGCCGCCGAGCGAAGAAGAACCGCGCCTCGATGTCCACGCCACGATTCTGGCGCCGTTCCGGCCGGAGCGTCAACGAACTCGGGCCGCGTCCCACTGGCTGGACGAGCTCGCCCGGAACCGCAGGCCACCGGCCGCGCCGTAGGCTGGCCGGTGATGCGACGCAAGCTCCGATCCCCCCTGCCGCAGCGCGACGGCCTGGACGCCGCGCGGCTGCGCACCCCGGACGCGGGTTCGTGGGCGACGATGCGCGACCACTTGGTCGACCGGTTGCCGATCCCGGCGGACGAGGTGGACCGGATGCTGCGCGAAGAGCGCGTCGCCGACCGGCACGGCCGGTTCGTGGACGCCACCACCCCGTTCGCGCCGGGCGATCTCCTGTGGTTGCGGCGAGAACCGCCGGTGGAGGTACCGGTGCCGTTCGAACCGGAGGTGCTGCACCGCGACGAGCACCTGCTGGTGGTGGACAAGCCGCACTTCCTGGCCACCACGCCGCGCGGCGGGCACGTCGCCGAGACCGCGCTGGTGCGGTTGCGCCGCAGGCTGGAGCTGCCGGAGCTGAGCCCGGCGCACCGGCTCGACCGGCTGACCGCGGGCCTGGTGCTGTTCACCGTGCACGAGGCCGCGCGGCGGCCCTACCAGCTGCTGTTCCAGGACCGGGCGGTGCGCAAGGAATACGAGGCGATCGCGCCGCACGACCCGGATCTCGCGCTGCCGCGGGTGGTGCGCAGCAGGATCGAGAAGGAACGCGGCGTGCTCCAGGCGCGCGAGGTGCCGGGCCCGGTGAACGCCGAGACGCGGGTGGAGCTCGTGGAACACCGCGACGGGCTCGGCCGCTACCGGCTGCGGCCCGCGACCGGCCGCACCCACCAGCTGCGGGTGCACCTGGCCGCGCTGGGCGTGCCGATCCTCGGCGACGAGCTGTACCCGGCGGTCCGGGAGCGGGCCGCGGACGACTTCACCGATCCGCTGCGGCTGCTGGCGAAGGAGCTCGCCTTCGACGATCCGATCACCGGAGAGCCGCGCCGCTTCACCAGCCGCCGCGCCCTGTCCCTGGACCGCTAGCCGAACCCGCGCCCCAGATCGCGCAGGGCGTCGTCGAGGGCCGCGCACAGGTCCGTTCCCGGGTTCGACAACCAGTGCTCGTAGGCGGCGAGGGCCGCGCCGAGGGTGGAGTGCGCGACGGCCTGCGGGCGCAGCGCGGTGACCGGTTCGCCGAGCCGGTCGGCGGCGAACTCGGCGACGACGGCCCGCCAGTCCGCGTAGCGCAGCGTCGAGTGCGCCTGCAGCGCGGGCACCCGCAGGATCAGTTCGAGGCGGCGGCGGTGCCGTTCACCCTCCCCCGGGTCGACCCGGTTGAAGTCGACGACGACCGCGCGGATCGACTCCAGCAGCGGCTCGTCCGCGGGTCGGGCGCGGAACCCCGCGCGCATCACGTCGAGGCGCTCGGTGAACGCGCCCCACACCACGTCGTTCTTCGAGCCGAAGTACCGGAAGAAGGTGCGCCGCCCGATTCCCGCGGCGCGCGCGATGTGCTCCACGGTGGTGCGGTCGAACCCGTCCGAGTCGAACAGCGCGAACGCGACGCGTTCGAGCTCGGCGGGGCTGGTGGTGCGCCGCCTGCCGGGACCCGTGGTTGGTCCGGAAGTGTGGTCGCGGGTCGGTCCGGTCATCGCCTCTTCCATTGTGACACCGGGTGCCCATATCGTGTGGCGGCCACCACATCGCAGTGAGTGATCGGGAGGAAGCATCCCATGAGCGAATCCCAGCACGACGCGAGCGGCACCGCCCCCGCCGACGGGGTGGAGGACGACCTGCTCGTCGAGGAAGTGTCGATCGATGGCATGTGCGGCGTCTACTGATCCGGGCGGGCCGGCCGGGTTCGACCCCGGTCGCCCACACCGGCTGAGCCCGGCCGTCTCGCTGCGCCCGGAGCGCTTCGGCGCGCTCGTCTACGACTTCACCACGCGGCGGCTGTCGTTCCTGAAGACGCCGGAGCTCGTCGCCGTGGTCCGCGAACTCGAACACCAGCCGGACGTGCACGCCGCGCTCACCGCCGCCGACGTGCCCGTCGAGCAGCACCCGCGCTACCTGACCGCTCTCGCCGGACTGCGCGAGGCGGGCACCATCCGGCCCCGCGACTGAACCGCCCCGCGAGGAGGCGCACATGCGGCTAGTCGAGCACTTCCAGCACGGCCTGGACTCCCCGATCTGCCTCACCTGGGAGCTCACCTACGCGTGCAACCTGTCCTGCGTGCACTGCCTGTCCGCGTCCGGGCGGCGCGATCCGCGGGAGCTGTCCACCGCCGAGTGCGAGGCGGTGATCGACGAGCTGCAGCGGATGCAGGTGTTCTACGTGAACATCGGCGGCGGGGAACCGACCGTGCGCGCCGATTTCTGGGACCTCGTCGAGTACGCCGTCGAGCACCAGGTCGGGGTGAAGTTCTCCACGAACGGGGTGCGGCTGACACCGGAGCGGGCGCGGTGGCTGGCGGGCACCGACTACGTGGACGTGCAGCTGTCCCTCGACGGGGCGACCGCGGAGGTCAACGACCGGGTGCGCGGAGCGGGTTCCTTCGACACGGCGATGACGGCGATGCGCAACCTGCGCGACGCCGGATTCGCCGACTTCAAGATCAGCGTGGTGCTGACCAGGGAGAACGTCGGCCAGCTGGACCGGTTCAAGGCGATCGCCGACGAGCACGGCGCACAGCTGCGCCTCACCCGGCTGCGGCCGTCCGGACGCGGCGCCGACGTGTGGGACGAGCTGCACCCGACCGCGGGGCAGCAGCGGGAGATCTACGACTGGCTCGTCGCGCACGGCGAAGGCGTGCTCACCGGAGATTCGTTCTTCCACCTCAACGCGCTCGGTTCCACCCCGCTGCCGGGGCTGAACCTGTGCGGCGCGGGCCGGGTGGTGTGCCTGATCGACCCGATCGGCGACGTCTACGCCTGCCCGTTCGCGATCCACTCCGAGTTCCTCGCGGGCAACGTGCGCGATGAGGGCGGATTCGGGGCGGTGTGGCGGGAATCGGAGCTGTTCGAGCGGTTGCGGGCGCCGCAGACCGGCGGCGCGTGCACGTCCTGCGCCGCCTACGACGCGTGCCAGGGCGGGTGCATGGCGGCGAAGTTCTTCACCGGGCTGCCGCTGGACGGGCCGGACCCGGAGTGCGTGCTGGGCAACGGGGAACGCGCGCTGGCCGGGGTCGGGGCCGCGGTGCCGAAACCGGACAAGGACCACTCGCACCGCACCGCGCCCCGCCACCGGGAGGAACCAGTGGCGGTGGGCATCGGCTGGGGACCACCGGACGAGCAGCCGCCGCCCGATCGGGCCTGCGACACCAGCCCGCTCGCCGGTTTCCGCCCCTGACCCGGGCGAACGGCCCGTTCGGCCGAACCGGACGGGCGGTTCCGCCGCATCCACGGAAGGCTCCCACCACATGAGCGGATCTGCGGGTCTCACCGAGCCGGTGGTGCTCGCCGGGCGCGAAGCACCGTCCCGGGTGCTGTTCGGGCCGCACGAGACGAACCTGGGCGACGGGCGCGCGCTGTCCGGTGCGCACGCCGCCCACTACGCCGAGCGGGCCGCGGGCGGCGCCGGGATCGTGGTCACCGAGGTCGCGAGCGCGCACGAATCGGATTGGCCGTACGAGCGCGCGCCGCTGGCCACCGAGTGCGGGCCGGGCTGGGCGGCGGTCGTGGCGGCCTGCCGCCCGCACGGTGCGCTGGTGCTGGCCGGGCTCGGGCACGCGGGTTCGCAGGGTTCGTCGGCCCGGTCGCAGGCGGCGCTGTGGGCGCCGTCGCGGGTTGCGGACGTGGCAAGCCGGGAACTGCCGATGGCGGTGGAGCACCGCGAGATCCGCTCCCTCGTCGAGGGTTTCGCGGCCGCGGCCCGAACCGCAGTCGAGTCCGATGTGGACGGAGTGGAGGTCGGGGCGGGCCAGTTCTCGCTGCTGCGCCAGTTCCTGTCCGGCCTGACGAACCAGCGCGGCGACGAGTACGGCACCGACCGCGCCCGGCTGCTGCGCGAGGTGCTCGCCGCGGTCCGCGCCGAACTCGGCGCCGGCCGGGTGCTGGGGCTGCGGTTGTCCTGCGACGAGCTCGCGCCGTGGGCGGGCATCACCCCGGAGCAGGGCGCCGAGCTCGCCGCCGCGCTCGCCCCCGAGGTGGATTACCTGGCCGTGGTGCGCGGTTCCGCGATGGGCGCCGCCGCGACCACGCCCGACGCGCACGCCGAACCCGGGTTCAACCGGGAGCTGTGCCGGGCGGTGCGCGACGCCGTGGCCGGGGCGGCCCCGGTGGTGTTGCAGGGTTCCGTGGTCGATCCGGCGCAGGCGCAGGCCGCGCTGGACGACGGGACGGCGGACCTGGTGGAGATGACGCGCGCCCAGCTCGCGGACCCGGCGCTGGTGCGGAAGGTCCGGGCGGGACGGCGGGTTCGGCCGTGCACGCTCACCAACCAGCAGTGCCGGGTGCGCGACGAGCGCAACCCGCTGGTGAGCTGCCTCGGCGAACCGCGCACCGGGCACGAGACCACCGATCCGGTCCCGGGCGGGACCGGCGACGGACGGCCGGTGCTCGTCGCGGGTGGCGGTCCCGCCGGATTGGAGGCCGCGCGGGTGCTGGCGCTGCGCGGGCACCCGGTGCGGTTGGTCGAGCGCACCGACCGGCTCGGCGGGATGCTCGCGCTCGCGGCGCTGCTGCCCGGCCGGGAACGGCTCGGCGCGCTGGTGGACTGGCTGGTCGCGGAGGTCCGCGAGCTCGGCGTCCCGATCACCACCGGCGCGGAAGCCCGGCCCGGGCCGGGGGAATTCCTCGTCGCCGCAACGGGTTCCGCCCCCGGACCGCGGCACTACGCGAGCACCGCACCCGTGCTGGAGGCCGCCGACCTGCTGCGCGCGGTCCGGGACCGGCGGCTCGGCGAGGTGGTGCCGGACGGCCCGGTCGCCGTGTTCGACCCGGTCGGCGACGCCACCGGCGTCGCCGTCGCCGAACTCCTCGCCGCCACCGGGCGGGAGGTTTCGATCATCAGCCAGGACCAGGTGATCGGCACCCAGCTCGCCCGCACCGGCGACCTGGCGGACGCGAACGCTCGCTTGCAGCGCGCCGGGGTGGTGCTCGCCAAGCGCAGCGCGCTGCGGGCGGTGCGGCCCGGCGAGGTGCTGCTGGCCGACGTGCTCACCGGCGCCGAACGGACCCTGCCCGCCGAGCTCGTCGTGCACTGCGGGCACCGGCTGCCCGACCCCGCTCCGCCGCCGGACTTCGGCGCGTCCGTCGGCGACCGGGTGGCGCCGCGCACCGCGCACGAAGCCGTCCGGGAAGGCCGGCGCGCCGCGTTCGCCCTGGTCCGCGACCTGGTGGTACCGGCATGAGCGCCACCGGCCGGTACCGGCACCTGTTCCAACCGCTGCGGCTCGGACCGGTCACCGTCGCCAACCGCATCGTGTTCTCCGCCCACCTGACGAACTACGCGGCCGGTGGGCTGCCCACCGAGCAGCACGCCGCCTACTACGCGGCGCGGGCCGCGGGCGGCGCCGGGCTGATCATCACCGAGGAGCACTCCACCCATCCGACCGACTGGCCGTACGAGAAGCTGATCCACGGCTTCCACCCGGAGGTCGTGCCCGGTTACCGGCGGATCACCGACGCGGTGCACGCGCACGGGGTGCCGATCTTCGCGCAGCTCAACCACAACGGCGGGCAGGCCTCCGGGATGTACTCGCGGCTGCCGGTGTGGGCGCCGTCGCCGATCCCGGACCCGCTGTTCCGCGAAGTGCCGAAGGCCGTGGACCACGCCGAGATCGACGAGATCGTCGCCGGGTACGCGACCGTGGCGCGGCACTGCCGGGACGGCGGCTTCGACGGGGTGGAGCTGCAGTGCTCGCACTCGTCGATCGTGCGCGGCTTCCTGTCCCTCGCCACGAACGCGCGCACCGACGAGTACGGCGGCGCGCTGCCGAACCGGGCTCGGCTGCTGCTGCGGCTGGTCGCGGCGGTGCGCGCGGCGATCGGGCCCGACCTGGCGCTGGGCGTGCGGTTGTGCGGCGACGAGCTCATCGACGGCGGCACCACCATCGACGAAGCGGTGGCGGTGGCGCGGCTCGTCGAGGCCACCGGCGCCGTGGACTACGTGAACGCCTCGATCGGGGTCGCCACCGCCACGCTGTACCTGATCGAGGCGTCGATGAGCGTGCCGCCCGGCTACGCCCTGTTCATCCCGAGCGCGCTGCGCAAGGCGGTGGACCTGCCGGTGGTCGGGGTGGGCCGGTTCAAGGACCCGGTGCAGGCGGACCGGGCGCTGGCCGAGGGCCACGCGGACCTGATCGGCGTGGTGCGCGGGCAGATCGCCGACGCGGACTTCGCGGCGAAGGCCCGGTCCGGGCACGCCGCCGACATCCGCACCTGCCTGTCCTGCAACCAGGAGTGCGTGGGTCGGATGGGCCTGAACCGCTGGCTCGGCTGCATCGAGAACCCCCGCACCGGCCGGGAATCCGTGCCGCTGCCGCCACCGCGCGCCGCGAAGCGGGTCGTGGTCGTCGGCGGTGGCCCCGGTGGGCTGCAGGCCGCGGCGACGGCGGCGCAGCGCGGGCACCGGGTGACGCTGCTGGAGCGCCAGGCCACCACCGGCGGCCAGGTCGCGGTGGCGGCGAGCGTGCCGCAGCGCGCCGAATTCCTCGACGTGGTGCGGAATTCGCTCGCCGAGTGCCGCCGGTACGGCGTCGAGGTCCGCACCGGCGAGCACGCCACCGCCGCATCGCTGCGCGCGCTGCGGCCCGACGTGGTGATCCTGGCGACGGGTGCGCGTCCGCAGCGCCCGCACTGGGCGGGCGAGCTGGCCCGGGTGGTGGACGTGCGGGACGTGCTGGAGGGCCGGGCGGCACCGTCCGGTGCGGTGCTCGTGGTCGACGACCTCGGGTTCCACCAGGCCACGTCGGTGGCCGAACTGCTCGCCGACCGGGGCTGCGCGGTGCGGATCAGCACGCCCGGCATGGTCGTCGGCCAGGACCTCGGCAGCACGCTCGACCTGGAGACGTTCGCGGTGCGGGCCGCGGCGAAGCGCATCGAGCAGACCACCGACGAGGTGGTGCTCGGCGCTACCGCGGACGACGACCGGGTCGAGGTACAGCTGCTCAAGCACACCACCGGCGCGAGCGGCGCGGCGGTGTTCGACTGGGTGGTGTGCGCGACCCACCAGGAACCGGAAGAAGAGCTGTGGCTGGAGCTCTCCGCCACCGGCGAGCTGCCGGTCCACCGGATCGGCGACTGCGTAGCGCCGCGGCGGGCGCACGCGGCGGTGCTGGAGGGACATCGGACGGCGGTGGCGCTGTGACGGAGGACGTGGTCGCGGTGGTGGTCGTGCGGGACGGCGTGCCGCCGGTCGGCGGCGACGAGGCGGTCGCGGAAGCGGGTGGCGCCGCGGTGCTGATCGGCACCGGCTGCCGCCGGGCGGTCCCGGCGCTGCCGCCGCTGCGGCAGGCGTGGTGCGCGGAGGCCGGGGACTTCGCGCCGGGCGCGTTCGCCGCCGCCCTCGCGCCGCTGCTGGCGGAGGTGCCGCGGCTGGTGCTGCCGGGTTCCCCGGACGGCCGGGACCTGGCGCCCCGGCTGGCGGCCGCGCTGGACCGGCCGCTGCTGGCCGGGGCGACCCGCACCGGTGGGTCCGGCACGGACCTGGTGCGCTGGGACGGCAGGCTCGGCGTCGCGGTGCGCACCCCGCCGCGGTGCGTGGTGTCGCTGGTGCCGGGCGTGCGCGGCGCGCTCCCCGCCGGCGCTCCCGCCGAAGTGTCCGATGTGGACATCAGGCTGCCCGCGGTCGCCGATGCGGAGGTGCTGGAGGTGCTGGAGCCGGACCCGGCGACCGCCGACCTCTCCGAGGCGCACCGGCTGCTCGGCGCCGGTGCGGGACTCGGCCACGGCGACCGGACCGGGCCGGAATCGGTGGCGCTGCTGGAAGAACTCGCCACCGCCCTCGGCGCCTCGGTCGGTGCCACCCGCGTCGTCACCGACGCCGGATGGGCGCCGCACGAACGGCAGATCGGCACCACCGGCGCCGTGGTGGGCCCCGAGCTCTACCTGGCCTTCGGCGTGTCCGGAGCCGCCCAGCACCTCGGCGGGCTCGGCGCGCCCCGGCACGTGGTGTCGGTGAACACCGACGCCAGCTGCCCCATGACCGCGCTGGCCGATCTCGGCCTGGTCACCGACGCGCAGCTGCTGCTCGCCGAACTGGTGCGCAGGCTCGCCCGGATCGAGGAGGACCACCATGTCTGAGCAGGGGGCCGGGCCGGCCACCGCCGCGATACCGGTACCGCGGCCGCAGCGCTACGACTTCGACGCGATCGTCGTCGGCGCCGGACCGGCCGGCTCGGCCGCCGCGCTGGAACTGGCTCGCGCCGGGCGCAGCGTCGCGCTGCTGGAGCGCGGACCGTTCCCCGGTTCGAAGAACGTCTACGGCGGCGTCGTCTACGGGCGCGTCCTCGACGGGCTGATCCCCGGCTGGCAGCAGGAGATGCCGGTGCAGCGGTGGGTCACCCGCAGGCAGACGATGGTCTTCTCCGGCGAGCGGTCGCTGACCGTCGACTTCCGCAGCGAGAACTGGGGCCGGGCACCGCACAACGGCGCCACCACGCACCGCGCCGAGTTCGACCCGTGGCTCGCCGAGCACGCGCAGCGCGCCGGAGCCGTGCTGGTGCCGTCCACGGTGGCGGTGGCGCTGCTGCGGACCGCCGACGGCGCCGTGCACGGCGTGCGCACCGACCGGCCCGACGGAGACCTCACCGCGCGCGTCGTGCTGGCCTGCGACGGGGTGAACTCGTTCCTGGCCAAGCAGGCCGGGCTGCTCGGCGGCGATCAGGCCTCGCACACCACGCTCGGCGTCAAGGAGACGCTGGCGCTGCCGAAGGACACCATCGACGAGCGGTTCGGCGTCACCGGCAGCGGCGGCGTCGACGTGGAGATGCTCGGCTGCACCGGGCAGGTGCCCGGCGGCGGATTCCTCTACACCAACGCGGAATCGGTCAGCATCGGCCTCGTCCTCGGCCTGCGCGGGCTGGCGAAGGCGAAGGTGCGGCCGGAAGCGCTGCTGGGCGAGCTGAAGCGGCACCCGTCGATCGCGCCGCTGGTGCGCGGCGGCGAGCTCGTCGAGTACTCGGCGCACCTCATCCCGGAGGGCGGGCACCGGACGATGCCGCCGCTGATCGGCGACGGGCTGCTGCTGGCGGGGGACGCCGCGGGGATGTGCCTGGCGGCGGGGATCTGGCTGGAGGGCGTGAACTTCGCGCTCGGCTCCGGCATGTACGCGGGCCGTGCCGCGGCCACCGCGCTGGCCGCCGGGGACACCTCGGCGGCCGGGCTCGCCGGGTACCGCAGCGCGCTGCGCAGCTCCTTCGTGCTCGCCGACCACGAGAAGCTGCGCGACGCGCCGGGTCTGGTGCTGTCCGAACGGATGCAGCAGCGGTATCCCGGCCTGCTGTGCGACTTCGCCGAATCCGTGTTCACAGTGGACAACCCGCGGCCGAAGCCCGGGTTCCGCGCGCTGCTGCGGCGGGCCGCGAAGCGCAACGGGGTGCGGATGCGGGACCTCGCCAAGGACGCCTTCACCGGCTTGCGGACCTTCGGCTGATCGGAACGGGAGGACGGCACCGCGATGGCAGACCAGTACCACGACCTCTCCTTCGAGGAGCGGATGTCCCGAGTGGACTTCCGGGCGTCCGAGCAACCGCACATCGCGGTCGACACCGAGGTGTGCCGCTCCTGCACGACCCGAGCGTGCGTGACCGCGTGCCCGGCGAACCTGTTCGTGCCCACCGCCGACGGCGGCATCCTGTTCAACCACGAGCAGTGCTTCGAGTGCGGCACCTGCTACCTGGTGTGCGACCAGAGCGGTGCCATCACCTGGGAGTACCCGGCCGGCGGGCACGGCGTCGTGTTCCGGAAGGGGTGAGCGGGATGCTCGTGGTGGTGGCGCTGCGCCGGGTCGACGAGCGCGCCGAGGTGGACCCGTTGACCGGCCGGGTTCGGGCGGCGGAGCTCCCGGCGGGCACATCGACGGCGGACGCGGCGGCGCTGGAGCTGGGACTGCGGCTGGCGGAGTCCACCGGCGGACGGTGCGCGGCGGTGAGCCTCGCGCCCGCGGGCGCGGACGAGTTGCTGCGCGCGGCGCTGGCCGCCGGTGCGGACGAGGTGCTGCGCGTCGAACCCGCCGGAGCACCCGATCCGCGGGCGGCCGACTCCGGTGCGGGCACGGCACGCGCGCTCGCCGCCGCCGTCCGGGACCGGTTCGGCCCGCCGGACCTGGTGCTCACCGGCGACCACTCCCCGGACCGCGGCACCGGCGCCACCCCGGCGCTGCTGGCCGCCGAGTTCGGCTGCGCGCAGGCGCTCGGCCTGGTCTCGCTGGACACCGCGCTCGCCGCCGACGGCCGGTTGCGGGCGATGCGCAGGCTGGACCGCGGCCGCCGGGAACGGCTCGCGGTGCCGTTGCCCGCCGTGTGCTCGGTGGAGGCCGCCGGGGTGCGCCCGCGCACCGCCGCGCTGCCCGCGGTGCTCGCGGCCCGGTCCACCGCGATCCCGGTCGTCCCGGCCGGCGCCGAACCGGACCTGCCGCGGATCACCGCCGCGCACGGCTACCGGCCGCGCGCCCGGGAACTGCCCGCGCCCGCCGGGACCGATCCGCTGCTGCGGCTGCGCGAGCTCACCGGCGCCGAGCAGCGCTCGGACCCGCCGCGCGTGGTGGTCACCGACGACCCCGCGGAAGCGGCCGACGAGCTGCTGGCCTTCTTGCGGGACAAGGGATACCTCGATGGCTGAGCGGGTGGCGGTGGTGACCGGCGCCGCGCGCGGCATCGGCGCCGCGGTCGTGCGGCGGCTCGCCGGGCACGGCTGGCGGGTGGTGGCGACCGATCGTTGCGCCGACGACCCGCGGGTGCCGTACCCGCTGGGCACCGCCGAGCAGCTGGCCGCGCTCGCCGCCGAGCACCCCGGCGCCGTGCTCGACGTGGCCGTCGACGTGCAGGACCCGGACGCGCTGCGCGGCGCGGTCGACCTCGCCGAGCGGCGGTTCGGCGGGCTGGACGCCGCGGTCGCCGCCGCCGCGCTCATGACCGGCGGGCACCCGTTCTGGGAAGCCGACGAGACCGAGTGGGCGGCGTCGTTCTCCGTCGGCGTCGACGGCACCGCGCACCTGGCGCGCGCCGCCGTGCCCGCGCTGCTGCGCCGCCCCGCACCGCGCACCGGGCGGTTCGTCGCGCTGGCCTCGGCGGCCGCGCACACCGGTCTGTGGCGGCTCACCTCCTACAACGCGGCCAAGCACGCCGTGGTGGGGCTGGTGCGCGGGCTGGCGACCGACCTGCGCGGCACCGGGATCTGCGCCACCGCCGTCTCCCCCGGCTCGACCCGCACCGAGATGCTGCGGGCCACCGCCGAGCTGTATGGACTGTCCGATGTGGACGAGTTCGCGGAACACCAGCTCACCGAGCGGATCCTGGAGCCCGATGAGGTGGCGGCGGTCGTGGAGTTCCTGTGCTCCCCCGAATCGTCCGCGATCACCGGCACCGTGGTGCACGCCGACGGCGGGTTCACCGCATGACCGCGCCGGTCCCCGCGGGCACCCGGTTGGTGCCGGACGCCTCGCTGCGGCGGGCCCGCGGCGGCCAGGTGCTGCTCGGCGGCTCCCCGGTGCGGCTGCTGCGGGTGGGGGCGCGGGCGGCGCGGCTGGTCGACCGGTGGTTCGCGGGCGAACCGGTGCGGGACGGCGGTGCGCTGGCACGACGGCTGCTGGACGCCGGGCTCGCCCACCCGGAACCGCCCGCGGGCTCGCCGGAGCTCGCCGAGGTGACGCTGGTGGTGCCGGTGAAGGACGATCCGGACGGCCTGGCGCGGCTGCTGGCCGCCACCGAGGAGCTGCCGCACCGCATCGTCGTCGACGACGGCTCCCGGGAACCCGCCGCCGAGCTCCGGCACCCCGTCACCCGCGGGCCCGCGGCCGCCCGCAACACCGGCTGGCGGCGGGCGGAGACCGACCTGGTCGCGTTCGTCGACGCGGATGCGCTGCCCGAACAGGGCTGGCTCGCCCCGCTGCTGCGGCAGTTCGCCGATCCGGCCGTGCAGGCGGCCGCACCCCGCGTCCGCAGTGGCTCCGGCAGCGGCGCGATCGCCCGCTACGAAGCGGACCGCGGCGGCCTGGACCTCGGCGCGGCCCCGGCCGGGGTCCGGCCGATGAGCCGGGTCAGCTACGTGCCGGCCGCGGCGCTGGTCGTGCGCCGCGCCGCGCTGGCCGAGCTCGGCGGGTTCGACGAGGCGCTGCGGTTCGGCGAGGACGTGGACCTGGTGTGGCGACTCGTCGGCACCGGCGCGGTGGTGCGCTACGTCCCCGGTTCGGTGGTGCGGCACCGGCCGCGCGCCGGGCTCCGGTCCTGGTTGCGGCAGCGCTACGACTACGGCACCTCCGCCGCCCCGCTGGCCCGCAGGCACCCGGGCAGGCTCAGCTGCGCCCGGCTGTCGGCGTGGAGCGCGGTGTCGTGGGCGGCGCTGGTGGCGGGACGTCCGCTGCTGGCCGGGGCGCTCGCGGCGGGCAGCGCCGCCGTGCTGCCGCGGAAGCTGCGCGCGCACGGCGTGCCGGACCGGGAGTCGTGGCGGCTGGCGGTGCGCGGGCACCTCGGCGCCGGGCGGCTGCTCGCGGAGGCGGTGCGGCGCGCCTGGTTCCCGCTGCTGCTGGTCTCGCGGCGGACCCGCGCGGTGCTGCTGGTGGCGGCACTGCCCTGCGCGTGGGAGGCGCTGCGGCACCGGCGCGGACCGCGCTGGTTCGCGCTGCGGGTGCTCGACGACCTCGCCTACGGGTGCGGGGTGTGGGCCGGGTGCGCGCGGGAGCGGTCCGCGGCGGCACTGCTGCCGCAGTTCACCGGGAGGACGACGCGATGAGCCTGGGCGCGCTGCGCTGGACCGAACTCGACGGCGCCGCACGGGTGCTGGCGATCCCGCTCGGCGCCACCGAGCAGCACGGGCCGCACCTGCCGCTGCGCACCGACACCGCCATCGCCGAAGCGCTGTGCACCCGGCTGGCCCGGCGGCTGCCGGAGGTCGTCGTCGGCCCTGCCGTGCCCTACGGCGCCAGCGGGGAGCACGCCGACTTCCCCGGCACGCTCTCCATCGGGCACGAGGCGCTGTGGCTGCTGCTGGTCGAACTGGTGCGGTCGGCGGACCGGTTCACCGGGGTGGTGCTGGTGAACGGGCACGGCGGCAACCTGCCCACCGTGCGCCGGGCCGCCGAGCAGCTACGCGGCGAGGGCAGGCGGGTGCTGGCGTGGTGCCCCGACGGCCCGGCCGACGACAGCCACGCCGGGCGCACCGAGACCTCCGCGATGCTGCACCTGCACCCGGACGAGGTCGCTCTCCCGGACGCCGTCGCGGGCAACACCGAACCGCTGCCGGAACTCATCGATCGACTGCGCACCGGTGGAGTCCGCGCGGTCAGCCCCAACGGCGTCCTCGGCGACCCCGCGGGCGCCACCCCCGCCGAGGGCGAAGCCCTCCTCGCCCGCTGGACCGACGCCCTGGTCGCAGCCGTCACCCGCTGGCGCTCGAGGTGAGTGGCCCACTCCCCCGACATCGCTGGGCGAATGGGCCACTCACCCACCGGGCCTCGGCAGGTGAATGGCCCACTCGACCAGCACACGTGGGCGAGTGGGCCATTCACCTGCGGGATCAGCGCGGGGTGGGGACGGTGCGGTCGCGCTGGGCCTCCGGGTTCCCGCCGTGCAGGAAGCGGTGGCGCGCGTCGGCGATCCGGCGGGACTCGTCCCACATGGTGTGCAGGAACTCCGGGCGAACCCTTCTGGCGCGGACGGACGAACGAGTCGACATGAGACCCCCGATATCGATGTCGGCTTGGCACGGTGCGGCGCCCGTCCGGTCACCCGGCGAGCGCCCCACCTGGATGCCCGGTCACCCGGCGGAGCAAACCGGTCACTCCGCGGCGCGCCGGACGAGTGCCTCCAGATCGGTGTGGCAGCGGCGGACCCAGTGCTCGTGCTCCGGTTTCAGCAGCACGCTGCGCAGCACCCGAGCGGTCGGCCGGTCCGGCGCGATCCGGTGGCCGCGCCGCGCCAGGTCGTCCGCGGTGACCTCCATGGCCGCCAGGTGGACGGCTTCGCCGGGATCGGCCCGCATCCCGGCGTGCAGCACCCGCTGGGTGCGCTCGTCGAGCGCGGTCATGCCGGGCGCGGCGGGCACGAGGCCCAGGACGTCGAGTTCCGGCCGCTGGTAGGCCGCCAGCACCGGCGAGTCGGCGAGCAGGTCCGCCCAGCGCAGCGCGGCCCGCCTGCCCGCGCGCAGCACCCGGCCGAGCCCGCCGGGCGTGGGCGGCAGCACCCGCAGCGTCAGCCACAGCGCGGCCGCCGCGGCCCCGGATCGGGAGCATTCCAGGGAGATCTCCCCCAGGTGGGGTTCCGCGGAGGTGTAGTAGGTCCACGGCGAGTCGTGCCGGTAGTACCGCTGCACCGACGGGTCGGCGAACAGCACCGCGCCGCACCCGTAGGGCTGCAGGCCGTGCTTGTGCGGGTCCACCACCACCGAATCGCACTCGGCGATCGCCCGGAACGGCGCGGCCGCCACCCCGTCCGGCGCGTCGTCGGCGATGAGCGCGAAGAACCCGCCGCAGGCCGCGTCGACGTGGATGCGGAAGTCGTGCCGCCGCCGCAGCGCCAGCACCTCGTGGATCGGGTCGACGGCGCCGAGCCCGGTGGTCCCGGCGGTGAGCACCACGGTCCCGATGTCCTGCTCGGCCAGCAGCGAGTCCAGCGCCGCCACCTCGATCCGCCCGGCCGCGTCCACCGGGATCGGCACCGACCGCACGCCCAGCAGGTGGCAGGTCCGGGCGTGCGTGTAGTGCGCGTCCGCGCTGTGCGCGATGGCCGCACCGGGACGCGTTTCCCTTGCCACGTAGAGGGATTCGAGGTTGGCGATGGTGCCGCTCGCGGTGAGGTGCCCGAGCGCTCCCGGCATCCCGAGCATCGCCGCGAGCCGCTCCACCGCCTCCCGCTCCAGCTCCGTGGTGGCAGGTCCGCCGTCGAGCGCGTGGTTGTTCGGGTTCAGCAGCATCGCCGCCAGGTAGCCGACGACGGCCGCCGGATGCGGCGGTTTGATCAGCTGTCCGAGGTAGCGGGGGTGGTGGAACGGGTAGGTGCCGCGCAGCCGTCCGAGCAGCGCGTCGAACGCCGCGCCGAACTCGCCGTCGGGCACGACGGCGTCCGGGTGCGGCTCGAATTCGCCGAATTCCCGTTGCCACGCCGCGATCTCCGCCACCGCCCGGTCCGTCCACGCCCGCAGGTCCATCGGCTCCTCCTCGCGTCCGTCCACAAGGAACCACGCGCGGACCGGCGCGGCCACGCCCGGGAAAGCAGAACCCGTTGGTTCAGCGGCAAATCCGGGACGATAGTCCTCTGTGCAAGCTCCGTGACATGGCGTTTACTCGTTGTCAGGTCGGGTTGTTCCGCCACATGGGGGGCACCTACCTTTCGGAAAGCCACTGGAGGAGTGCGCCGATCTCCGGGCCGCGCCCGGGCGGCATCACCAGCGGTCCGATGTCCACGACGACACCGACCGGCCGAGCGGAATGTCGACGATGACGTTCTTCTCCGGGGGAAGTCGGCAATGCGGAAAGGTGCATGGCGATGGGCAAAGGCAGCAGCATTTTCGTGTACGTGAACAACAACCGCCGCCGCAAGCACGGCTGGGGCAACGGTTGGGGCCACGGCTGGGGCTGGGGTCACGGCTGGGGCTGGGGCCACGGTTGGGGACACGGCTGGGGCCACGGCTGCGGCTGCAAGTAACAGCTTGGCTCAACGTCCGGGTGACGCCCGCACCTTCACCGGTGCGGGCGTCACGCCCGTCGGCAACAGGGGGTAAGTCGTGCGGGGACCGATTCGGTGGTTGTTCGACCCACCGGTCGCCGAAGAGGCGGGTTTGGTGGAGACCGCGCCATCGATCGGGGTGCGGGAGGTGTTCCGGCGGTTCTGGCCGGACGCGCGACCGTTCCGCTGGTACATGGTGCTCAGCCTGGGGTTGGTGCTGGTGTCGCCGCTGCTGGATGCGGCGGCGATCTGGCTGTTCAAGGTCCTCATCGACGATGTGCTGACACCGCGGGACTTCTCGCTGTTCCCGGTGGTGGCGGTCGCCTACGCCGGGATCACGATCGTGATGGGGGTCGTCGGGTTCGGCGAGAGCTACCTGACGGTGTGGATCGGTGAGCACTTCCTGAACCGCTTGCGGATCCGGGTGTTCACCCACCTGCACACGTTGTCGGTGGACTTCTTCGACCGGCGCAGGCTCGGCGACACGTTGAGCAGGCTCACCACCGACGTGGCCTCGATCGAGAGCCTGGTGCTGTCGGGCATCACGCAGACGGTGGCCTCGCTGGTGAAGATCGTGCTGTTCGCCGGGGTGCTGTTCTACCTGGACTGGCGGCTGACGGTGGTGGCGCTGCTGGTGGTGCCGCTGTTCCTCGCGGTGGCGCGGTTCTTCGCGATGCGCATCAAGTCGGCGTCCCGGGAGGTCGCCGGGCGCACCGGTTCGATCGGCACCGTCGCGGAGGAGAGCCTCGGCAACGCCCCGCTGATCCAGGCCTACGGCCGCGAGTCGGCGGAGGTGCGGCGGTTCACCCGGCAGAGCCGGTCCAGCCTCTCCGCGGAGTTGTCCGCGGCCCGCATCGGCGGCCTGTTCGAGCCGCTGGTGGACCTGCTGGAAGTGCTCGCGATCATGGCGATCGTCGGCGTCGGCATCTGGGAACTGGCGTCCGGCCGGATCACCCTGGGCGGGCTGCTGGCGTTCCTGGTGTACCTGTCGCAGCTGTACTCGCCGGTGAGCAACCTCGGCCAGCTCTCGAACGTGATCTACGGGGCGGCGGCGAGCGCGGAACGCATCCTGGAGCTGTTCGACCAGCGCCCGCACGTCCCCGCGCCGCGCGAGCCGAAGCGGCTGGACCGGGTGCGCGGCGCGATGCGGCTGGACGACGTCGGGTTCCACTACCCGGGCACCGCCGACGAGGTGCTGCACGACGTGAACCTCACCGCGGATCCCGGAGAACGCGTCGCGATCGTCGGCGCCAGCGGCGCGGGGAAGTCGACGTTGACGAAGCTGCTGCTGCGGTTCTACGACCCGGATCGCGGCGGCATCTCGTTGGACGGCACGGATCTGCGCGAGCTGGACCCGAAGGAGCTGCGCTCGCACATCGCAATCGTGCTGCAGGAGACGCTGCTGCTGGACGGCACGATCGGCGAGAACATCCTGGCGGGCAAACCGGATGCGGAGCGGGCGGAGCTGATCGACGCGGCGCGCGCCGCGGACGCGCACGACTTCATCGCCGCGCTCCCCGACGGCTACGAGACGCGCGTCGGGCAGCGCGGCCGGTTGCTCTCCGGTGGACAGCGCCAGCGCATCGCGATCGCCCGCGCGATGATCCGGGACGCGCCGATCCTGCTGCTGGACGAGCCGACGGCGAGCCTCGATGCCGAGGCGGGGCAACGGATCCTCGGGCCGTTGAACCGGTTGATGGCGGGGCGGACCACGATCGTCATCTCGCACAACCTGCTCACCGTCACCGACGCGGACAAGATCCTCTACTTGGACCACGGGCGGGTCACCGGCCTCGGCACGCATTCGGAGCTGCTGGCGGGCAACAACGGCTACGCGCACCTGTACCACCTGCACCACCCGTCGGAGGAAGTGGTGCACGGCGCGCCCGCGCAGCGCAACGGCGGCACGCGGGAACACACGTGACAGCGCAACGACAACCGGGCGGCACACCGCCGTCCTCGTCCAGGAGGTGCCCATGAAGATCACGTGCGTCGGCGCTGGACCGGCCGGGCTGTACTTCGCGATCTCCGCGAAGCTGCGCGACGCCGGACACGACATCACCGTCATCGAGCGTGATCCGCCGGGCGCCACCTACGGGTGGGGCGTCGTGTACTGGGACAACCTGCTGGATCCGCTGTACGCCAACGATGCGGAGAGCGCGCAGCAGATCCGGTCCGCCTCCACGTTGTGGCAGGAGCAGCAGATCGTCCTCGGCGGCGACGACGTCGGTTTCCTCGGCGGCTACGGGTTCAGCGTGAACCGGGCGACGCTGCTGGACGTGCTGGCTGAACGCGCGACCGACCTGGGTGTGGACATCCGCTACGAGCAGGACGTGCAGAGCCTCGACGAGCTCGCCGACAGCGACCTGATCATCGGCGCGGACGGGGCGGGCAGCAAGGTGCGCTCGCTGCACGAGGACGAGTTCGGCACCCGGGTGGAGACGGGCAGCAACCCGTACATCTGGCTGGGCACGGACAAGGTGTTCGACCGGTTCACGTTCGCGTTCGAGCGGACCTCGGCGGGGTGGATCTGGTTCCACGCCTACCCGTCCAGCGCCGGCGTCAGCACCTGCATCGTGGAGACCACCGAGCAGACCTGGAACGCTCTCGGCTTCGGCGAGCGCAGCGACGAGGATGCGGTGCGGTTGCTGGAGAAGGTCTTCGAGAAGCCCCTCGAAGGGCACTCGCTGATCAGCCGCTCCCGGGGCGAACCGGCGCGGTGGCAGCGGTTCACCCAGGTGCTCAACCGGAGCTGGCGCTACGAGAACGTGATGCTGCTCGGCGACGCCGCGCACACCACGCACTTCAGCATCGGGTCGGGCACCCGGCTGGCCATCATGGACGCGATGATCCTGGCGCAGAAGCTGCACGACCACGAGCACCTGGACACCGCGCTGCGCGACTTCGACCAGCAGGGCCGCAGCGCGCTGCGCCCGCTGCAGGCGGCCGGGCGCACCAGCATGGCCTGGTTCGAGCGGGCGGACCGCTACCTCGACCGGGAGGCGGTCGACGTGGCGTACGCGATGGCCGCGCGCGGCGGTGCCCAGTCGCCGTGGCAGTACCGGATGCACCAGGCGACGCAGGTTCCGGCCGTGCGCAAGGGAATGCGCTGGTACGACAACGGGCAGCGCTGGTACCTGGCCTGCCGCCGGGGCGAAGCTCTCGGCGCCCGCCCGGAGAAGTCCCCCTCCCGCTGATGCACCGCAGGTGAATGGCCCACTCGCCCCGTCCTCTTGGTCGAATGGGCCATTCACCTGGCGGCGTCAGCGGTCGAGGTGTCCGGACTTGAGCGCCGCGACGAACTCCGACCACCGCGGCCCCGGCACCGCGAAGTGCCCGGCGGCCCGGTCCTTCGTGTCCCGCACCGCGGCACCGCCCGCTAACCGCCCGACTTCGACGCAGTTGTCGTTCGGGTTGGAACGGCTGGACTTACGCCAGTTGACCGGCGAGGTCTGCATGGTTCTCCTCGTTGACTCGGGCTGAGACGGACTCGATCAGTTCCAGTGAATCTTGCGGCTCCAGTGCCGTGGCGCGCAGGTTCGCCAACTCTTCGCGGTAGGCCTCCACATCCCGCTTCTCGTACAGGAAGGTCGGGCCGCGGAAGTGTTCGAGGTGGATGGTCGGCGCTGCCTTGTCGAACTCGAACAGGACGAAGGAACCGTTGTGCGCCAACGTCCATCGCGTTTCCGAGGCCGGGATGACCTGAACAGAGACGTTGTCACGTCGAGCCGTGGCGCACAGGTGGTCCAGCTGCTCAGCCATCACCGCACGACTTCCGATCGTCTCCCTGAGCACGCGCTCGGCAAGGATCACCGTGAACCGGCGCTCCGACCGGATCGCTTCGCGCCTGGCCATGCGCATCTCGATGCGGACCTCACGGTCGTAAGCCGGAACGGATGCCATGATCTGCTGCGCGTAGGCACGCGTCTGAAAAGGACCTGGCACGATCAACGGCGCCACGTGCGTGATCGAGGTGGCGGAACGGTCGTACTCGCTCAATTCGACCAGATGCCCGTGAAGGCCGGATCCGCTGTCAGCAACGAGATTCGGTTCGCTCGCGTTCTCCGCGAACTCGATGAGCTCTTCGTAAGCCCGACCTGTCACACCGAGCACTCCGAGCACTCTCGACACGTGGGCCACGGGCGGAGTTCGGTCTCCACGCTCGTATCGGGTCACCGTTCCCTGCGCGATGCCCAGTTCACCGGCCAGCTTTCGCGCATTCCACCCCGCGTGCTGCCGGAGCTCGCGAAGTTCGGCACCGAGCAAACGGGCCTTCGGGGTGTTCCGATCTTTGGCTCCGACCATGAGCCGGATTGTAATCAGCGCCCCATCGATACGACTCCCCGAAAGAGTTATTGCCGGGCTGGCTCCGGAGCCAACATGATGACTCCGGCGCCAAGGTCAATACCCCACCGATGAGGAGAACGCGATGGACACCGAACAAACCGCCCCAACCGCATCCCCCGTCCCCGTCCGCTACCGCGTCGGGGTCGTCGGGGAGTCGCGGCGGGTGGTGCACCCGGCCGTGCTGGACGGCACCCGGTACCTCGTCCGGTGCGGTGAACCGCTGCCGGTGTCCCAGGTGGAGGTGGAACGCGACGGCATGCCGTGCATGAAGTGCGCCGCACTGCTGTCCCTGGTCACGCCCGTCCCCGCACTGCACGGCGCGCCGATGGTGGGCGGCGTGGTCGACGCCGCGTGATCGCGGCTCCCTGAACTCGGTCCGCGCACCGCACCCCGACCGGTCGCGGGCCGTGGCCTGACGGGCGCCGCGCCACCCCTCCCCCAGCGGTGCGCGCCCGGACGGGCCGACGGGCGAGCGGGAGCGTCTTCCCGCTCCCGCTCGCCCTCCCCGCGGTCCGGCCGGAATCGTGCCCCGAGATCCGGCCGGGCCGCCACCCCATCGAGTGATCACGCTGAAGGCGGGCGGGGCGGTTGCGCTGGCGCGTTCGGGCCCCGCCCGCCGACGACCACGCTGTGGGAGCGGTTGACCTGCGCGATCTTGCGTCTTAGCGTCATCCGCCGTGCGCAGAACGACTTCGCGGGTGTCCTCGGCGCGGCTCGGCGGACCGGGGTTGTCCCGGCGGTCGCTGCTGGCCGGTATCGGCCTGGGCGCGGTCGGGTTGACCGCCGCCGCCTGCGGCTCCAACACGGGGCGCGGCGGCTCGGCGCCCGGCTCGTTGCAGCAGTGGTACCACGCCTACGGCGAGGACGGCGTGCACGAGGCGGTGCAGCGCTACGCCGCCGAGTACCCGCAGGGCGAGGTCTCGGTGCAGTGGAACCCCGGCGACTACGACTCGAAGATCGTCACCGCGTTGCAGAACAGCGCGGTCCCCGACGTGTTCGAGGCGCAGGTCAAGGTCGACTGGGTGCGGCAGAACCAGGTGGTCCCGCTGGACGACGTGCTCGGCGACGCCCGCGACGACTTCCCCGAGCAGGTGCTGGCGACCGCCACCGTCGACGGGCGGCTGTACGCGATCCCGCAGGCCGTGGACACGCAGGTGCTGTTCTACCGCAAGAGCAGGCTCGCCGATGCGGGCGTGCGCCCGCCGCAGACCGTGGACGAGCTGATCGACGCGGCGAAACGCCTCGACTCCCCCACCGGCCGCGGCCTGTTCGTCGGGAACGACGGTGGGGTCGGCGTGCTCGCCGGGCCGCTGCTGTGGTCGGCGGGTCTGGACTACCTCACCCCCGACCAGCGCGGCACCGGGTTCGACGATCCGCGGGCGGCGGTCGCGTTCGGGAAGCTCGCCGAGCTCGCCGACGGCGGCGGCCTGCTGCTCGGTGCGCCCGCCGACTGGTCCGATCCGAGCGCGTTCATCGACGGGCTCGCGGCCATGCAGTGGACCGGGTTGTGGAACGTGCCGAAGATCGCGGCCGCGCTCGGCGACGACTTCGGCGTGCTGCCGTTCCCGCGCCTCGACTCCCAGGGTGCGCCGTCGGTGCCGATCGGCGCGTACGGCGCGGCGGTCAACGCGCGGAGCTCGGACGTGGCGGCGGCGAAGGACTTCGTGCGCTGGCTGTGGGTCGACCGCACCGACCACCAGCTGGAGTTCGCCACCGCGTTCGGCTTCCACCTGCCCGCCCGCGACGGCCTCACCGGCCGGGCGGCGGAACTGCGCACCGGCCCGGCCGCCGACGCGGTGCGCTACACCCGCGAGCACGCCCACCTCGTCGGCGGTCCGATGTGGACTTCGGCGGCGAACTCGGCGATGTCCGACGCGCTGTTCCGCATCGCCCGCCAGGGCGCCGATCCCGTCGCGGAGACCCGGAAGATCGTGTCCACTTCGGACGCCGAGTTGAAGCGCCTGCACGGGTGAGCGCCCGCACCCGCCGCGACGCCCGCGACTTCTGGCTGTTCGTCGGGCCGCTGCTGCTCGGCCTCGTCGTGTTCGCCTACGTGCCGATCGGGTGGAGCCTGTACCTGAGCTTCTTCGACGCCCGCAACACCGTCACGCCCGAGGTGTTCGTCGGCGTCGACAACTACGCGGCGATGCTGAGCGACGAGGCGTTCCTCGCCTCCCTCGGCACGTTCACCGCGTTCGCCGCGGGCATCGTGCCGCTCACCTACGCGGCCGCGCTCGCCCTCGCGCTCGCCGTGGACCGGGTGCCGGTCGCGAAGGCGTTCTTCCGGTCGGTGTTCTTCCTGCCGTTCGCCTGCTCCTACGTGGTGGCCGCGCTGATCTGGAAGACCTCGCTGTTCCCCGGCGTGAGCTCCGGGCTGGTCAACAGCGCGCTCGGCGCGTTCGGCGTGGACCCCGTGGCGTGGACCGGGACCGCCGACCCGCCGCTGTACTGGATCGTGCTCATCACCGCGCGGCTGTGGCTGCAACTGGGCTTCTACATGCTGCTGTTCATCGCGGCGCTGCAGCGCATCCCGCGGCACCTGTACGAGGCGGCGTGGCTGGACGGGGCGAAACCGGGCTGGCAGGTGTTCCGGCACATCACGCTGCCGCAGCTGCGCGGCACCAGCGTCGCCGTGCTCCTGCTGCTGCTCATCGGCGCGTTCCAGGCGTTCGACGAGTTCTACAACATCCTCGGCGACGCCCGCGGTTACCCGCCGTACGGGCGGCCACCGCTGGTGTACCTGTACTACACGGCGCTCGGCTCCGGTGGCCAGGACCTCGGCCGCGGCAGTGCGGGCGCGGTGATCCTGTCCGTGCTGATCGCGGTGGTGACGCTGGTGCAGGGCAAGGTGTTCGGCTTCGGCACCGGGCGGCAGCGGTGAGGCGCGGCGCGGCCGCCGCCGTCCGCTGGAGCGCACTGCTGCTCGCGGCGGTGCTGTTCCTGCTGCCGTTCTACCTGCTGGTGCGCAACGGGCTCGCCACCCGCGAGGAGATCACCTCCCCGCACTGGACGTTCTGGCCCGCCCACCCGCGCTGGGAGAACATCACCGACCTGCTGTCCGGCACCGACGTGCCGTTCGCGCGCAGCCTGCTCAACTCGCTGGTGATCGCCGTGCTGCAGACCGCCGGGTCGCTGGTGCTGTGCGCGGCCGCCGGGTACGGGCTGGCGCGCATCCCCTACCGGCGTTCGGGGACGGTGCTGGGCGTGGTGGTGGCGACGCTGCTGGTGCCGACCTCGGTGACGTTCGTGCCGAGCTTCGTGCTGGTGTCCAGCCTCGGCTGGCTCTCCGACCTGCGCGGGCTCGTGGTGCCCGGGTTGTTCAGCGCGTTGAACGCGGTGCTGTTCCGGCAGTTCTTCCTCGACTTCCCCGGTGATCTGGAGGACGCGGGCCGCATCGACGGGCTCGGGCGGTGGGGCGTGTTCCGGCGGATCGTGCTGCCGAACTCCACCGGGTTCCTGGCGGCCGTCGCGGCAATCACGTTCATCGGCAGCTGGAACTCGTTCCTGTGGCCGCTGGTCATCGCGCAGGACTCGTCGTCGTGGACGGTGCAGGTGGCGCTGTCCGCGCTGCTCACCGCGCAGAACCCGCAGCTGAACCTGCTGTTCGCGGCGGCGGCGCTGTCCATCCTGCCGATCGTGCTGCTGTTCGTCGGCTTGCAGCGCTTCCTGGTGCGCGGGGTCACCGAGACCGGCGTCCACGGCTGACCCGAGCGGGAAACCGGCGCGTCACGGCGGTGACATGCGGCGGGTCGAGACTGGGCGTCCACCCCTTCCGCGGAGAGGACCGGACATGCCGCACCTCGTGGGAATCGCCGCCGTGATCACCGCCGGGATCGCCGGGTTCTGGGCCGGTTACCGGTTCGACGCGGGCCTGCCGGTCAGCGGCCGGCCAGGAGCCCCGCTTCGTGCGCGATGATCGCGGCTTGGACGCGGTTGGTGCAGTCGAGCTTGGCCAGCAACCGGCTCAGGTGCGCCTTCACGGTGCCGATCGCCATGTGCCGCCGCTGCGCGATCTCCGCGTTGGACAGGCCCGCACCGACCTCGCGCAGCACTTCCAGCTCGGCCTCGGTGAGCTCGGCGAGCCGCCGCCGCGCCGGTTCCGCCGCGTCCGGGGCGAGCAGGTGCTGTTCGATGAGTCCGCGGGTGATCTGCGGCGCGAGGATCGGCTCCCCCGCCGCGACCTCGCGCACCGCGTGGATCAGCTGCGCCGGGCCGGTGTCCTTGAGCAGGAACCCGCTCGCCCCCGACCGCAACGCCCGCGCCACGTTCCGGTCGTCGCCGAACGCGGTGAGCACCACGCTGCGGGTGCGCGGCGACTCCCGCGCGATGCCCGCGACGGCGGTGATGCCGTCGCCCCCGGGCATCTGCACGTCCAGCAGCGCCACGTCGACCTGCTGCCTGCGGCAGGCGGCGACCGCGGCGGGTCCGTCGGACACCTCCGCGACGACCTCGACGTCGTCGGCGTTGTCCAGGATCAGCCGGATTCCGGCGCGCATCAGCGTTTCGTCGTCGGCGATGAGCACTCTGATCATGCGCACACGGTAGCCGCCCGCCGTCAGAGCTCGTAGAGCATCGCGAACAGCAGCACCAGCACCACCAGCAGCATCGGCACCGCCAGCACGAGCAGCAGCACCCCGGCGCCGAACATGCGCGGAGTGGTGAGCACCTCCGCCTCCTGCACCGGCGGCCGTTCCCGCACCGGCGGTTCCGGTGGTGGCGCCGCGGGCGGATGCGCGGGCAGTGCCGCGTGCACCGCGAAACCGCCGTCCGCGGCCGGCCCACCGGTGAACGTGCCGCCGAGCATCCGGGCGCGCTCCTCCAGCCCGGCGAGCCCGCTGCGCAGCCCGCGCGCCGGGGCGTCCGGGGCGGCGACCGGCGCGTTGCGCACCCGCACCGACACGGGGTCCGCGGCCGACACCTCCACGACCGCCGCGGCGCCCGGCGCGTGCTTGTGCGCATTGGTGAGCGCCTCCCGGACGATGCGGTGGACCGCGTGCCGCACGCGCGGGTCCACCTCGTCCAGGTCCGGGCCGTGCCAGTGCAGGTCGACCGGCATCCCGGCGGTGCGCGATTCGGCGACGAGCCGTTCCACGTCGGCGCGGCGGCCGCTGCTGTCGTCGCGATCGGCGGCACCGGAACGCAGCACGCCGAGGATGCCGCGCAGCTCGGCGAGCGCCTCTCCCGCGGTGGCGCGCACGAACTCGGCCTGCTCGCTGACCTCGGGAGCCTTCTTCGCCGCCGACAGCTCCAGCGCCCCGGCGTGCAGCGACAGCAACGACAACCGGTGGCCGAGCATGTCGTGCATCTCGCCCGCGATGTCGGCGCGTTCGGCGCTGCGGGCCTGCTCGGCGGTGAGGTGCCGGACGCCCTCCAGGTAGTCGTTGCGCTCCTGCAGCAGCCGCACCAGCGGCTGCCGGGTGCCGAGCAGCCGCCCAGCGACGACGGGCACCACCAGCAGCACCACGATGCCGCACAGCAGGAGCAGGGCGTCCTCGCCGCTCATCGGGGCGACCGGCCGCAGCAGGGCCTCCTCGACCGCGCCCAGGACGACCGTGACCAGCACCGCCGCCCACAGCAGGGCCGCGCTGCGCGTCCTCCTGCCCGCGGCGAACGCCAGCACGGGCAGGATCAGCACGCTGAGCACCGCCTGGCTGAACGACAGCGCCAGCAGGGCCACCGTGGGCCAACGACGCCGCGCCGGGACGAGGACCGCCGCCCACAGCGCGTAGAGCACGGCCAGCGGCACCGACGGCCGCGGTTCCGGCACCAGTTCGAGCGGCGTGTTCAGCTGGATCACCAGCCCGGCGGCGAACAGCAGCGCGCAGCACGCCGATTCCGCCAGCCGCACGCGCCGCGGCGCCGCCCGCACCGCGTCCCACGTGAGCCGCGGCTCCGCGGCGACGCGCGCCGCCAGGCCGCGCAACGACGGCCGTTCCATCCCCGAGAACACCATCCGATCATCGTCCCGGACGGCCGGCGGCGGAAGCACCGGGTGGCCAGGACATCGTGTCCGATCGACCAGCACGCCGGGCCGGTCGACCGACGATCCGGGACGCGAACGGCACCAGACTCGGCGGCACGTTCCCGAGGAGAGGACCCGGATGCTCCAGACCGACCACGACACCAGGACTTCCCGTCCCGGCGGTGGAATTCCGTACCACCTGCTGCAGCGCACCTCGCGGCACCGCTGGTGGCGCACCCTGCTCGGCTTCCCGCTGCTGGGGCTGCTCGCGCTCGTGTCCGTGGCGCTGGCGGCGGGCGCGCTCGCCGGGCTGGCGGCGCTGGCCGGGGTCGAGCAGCAGGACTTCACCTTCGCCGACCCGATGTGGGAGTACGCCGCCGGATTCCTGGTCGTCGCCGCGCTCCTGCCCGCCGTGCTGCTCGCCGCGAAGTGGGCGCACCGCCGACCGGCCGGAACCCTGTCCAGTGTGGAGGGACGACTGCGGTGGGGATGGCTGGCGCGTTGCACCGGCTGGGCGCTCGCCGGGTTCGCAGTGGTCACGGCGTTCGGCCTGACCCGAGGTGAGCCGTGGCTCGCGGCGCAGTGGCCTGGGATCGCCCGGTACGCGTTGGCGGCGCTGATCACGCTCGCCGTGGTGCCGATGCAGGCGGCCGCCGAGGAATACCTGTGCCGCGGATTCCTGCTGCAGTCCTTCGCCTCCTGGTGGCGCACCCCGTGGCCCGGCGCGGTGCTCACCGCGGTGCTGTTCGTCGCGTTGCACGAGTACGACGATCCGCTGGTGCTGGCCGACCTGTTCGTGTTCGCGCTGGCGACGAGCTGGCTGACCGTGCGCACCGGCGGGCTCGAAGCGGCGATCGCGCTGCACGTGGTGAACAACGCGTTCGGCATGCTGATCGCCTGCACGCAGGGCGTGCCGAGCATGGAGCAGTCCGGGGACTTCGCGGCGTGGGACGTGCTGCCGACGACCGCGCTGACCGTGGTCTACGCGTGGTGGATCGACCGGCTGGCGCGGCGCCGCGGCATCGCCCGGACGGCCTGATCCCGGCGGGCTCGCCGGGAGCCCGCCGGAACCCGCGCGGTCAGGAGAACTGCACGCCGCCGTCGATCATCACGGACTGCCCGGTCATGTAGTCCGAGTCCGGGGAAGCCAGGTACGACACGAACTTCGCCACGTCCTCCGGCACCGACACCCGGCCCAGGTGGATCAGCTCGGAGTACTTCTCGATCGCCGCGCCCTTGCGCAGCCCCTCGTTCTCGGCGAGCTTCTCGTCGATGTGGTCCCACATCGCGGTGCCCACGATGCCCGGGCAGTAGGCGTTCACGGTGATGCCGTACTGCGCCCACTCCATCGCCGCCGCCTGGGTGAGTCCGCGCACCGCCCACTTCGACGCCGAATACGGGCCGAGCAGCGGGAACGGGCGGTAGCCGACGATCGAACACGCGCCGATGATCTTCCCACCGCCGCCCTGCTCGATCATGCGCCGCGCGGCCGCGCCGTAGCACAGGTGCACCCCGCGCAGGTTGATCGACATCAGGTGGTCGAACTCCTCCGGGGTGACCTCCAACAGGGGTTTGACGTGCGCGATGCCCGCGTTGGCGATCATCACGTCGAGGGACCCGAGATCGGCGGCGACCTGCGCCACCATGCCGTCCACGGCCTGCGCGTCGGACACGTCGGCGAGGGCGACCGTCGAACGGCGGCCCAGGGACTCGACCTCCGCGGCGACCGCCCGGGCGGCCTCGGCGTTCGCCGGGATGTCGTTGATCGCGACGTCCAGCCCGTCGGCGGCGAGCCGCAGCGCGATGCTCTTGCCGATGCCCTGCCCGGCGCCGGTCACCAGCGCGTTCCGCGGCGTCGTTGCCTGCCCGCTCATGTGAAGACCTCCGTGTTCGTGTCCCAGGTCACTCGACCCGGCGACCCGAATGCTGCGGGACCGGGCGCCCCCGCCCAAGGCCCGTTCTCACATGCTGACAACGGCACCGTCCGCACCCGGGCCGCGCGGGGCCGGTAGGTTTCCCGGCGGGCGGACGCGGAGGAGGTCGATTCCGGTGGCGGGCAGGAGCATCCCGGTGGTGCTGGTCGCGGGATACCTGGGCTCGGGCAAGACGACGCTGCTCAACCACCTGCTGGCGACCGCGGGCGGCACCCGCATCGGCGTGGTGGTCAACGACTTCGGCAGCATCGGCATCGACGCGATGAGCGTGGCCGGGCAGGTCGATTCGATGGTGTCGCTGGGCAACGGCTGCCTGTGCTGCGCGGTCGACGCGAGCGGGCTGGACGCGATGCTGGAGCGGCTGGCCGAACCGAGCGCGGGCATCGACGTGATCGTCGTGGAGTGTAGCGGCCTCGCCGATCCGCGCGCGCTGATCCGGATGCTGCTGGCCGGCGAGAACCCGCACACCCGCTACGGCGGGCTCGTCGACGTGATCGACGCCGCCGAGTTCGACGACACCGTCCGGCGCCACCCCGAGTTCGCCACCCACCTGCGGTTCGCCGACGTGGCGGTGCTGAACAAGGTCGACCGGGTCGGTGCGGCGGAGCTCGCCGCGCTGCGCGACCGGATCACCGCCGAGGCACCGGGAATCCCGCTGCTGGAGGCCGAACGCGGCCAGGTCGACCCGGCGTTCCTGTTCGACCGCCCGGAACGGCCCGCCGACACCGGTCCGCGCCAGCTGTCGTTCACCGACCTGCTCGCCGAGCACGACTGCGCCGAGCACGCGCATTCCGCCTACCAGAGCGTGGCTTTCGAATCCGATGAGCCGGTGGATCCGCGGGCGCTGCTGGCGTTCCTGGACTCGCGGCCCGCCGGGCTGTACCGGATGAAGGGGCCTGTCCACTTCGGACTCCCGGGGTACCGGCAGCGGTACCTGCTCCAGACCGTGGGCAACTACGTGCGCTTCCACCGGACGCCGTGGCCCGCGGGCGAAACGCCCCGCACCGCACTGGTCCTCATCGGCACCGGCCTGGACGAACCCGACCTGCGGGCCCGCTTGGCGGCGTGCGCCACGGGCTCCCCCGTCGAGGGCGCCGACTACGCGATGCTCCCCGTGCTGCGCTACATCACCTGATTCCCACCCGGGTGAATGGCCCATCGGGCCGATCACAGCGGGCGAATGGGCCATTCACCTGGGGTCGCGGTCAGCGGAAGGTGCGGGCGGCGTTCTCCCGGGCCGCGCCGAGGGCCTTGTTCAGCGAGCCGGTGCGCAGCGGGCCGTGCCCGGGGAGCAGGACGTCCGCGCCCAAGCCTTCCAGCGCGTCCAGCGATTGCAGGGCCCGGGCACCGTCGTGGTGGAACATCGGCAGCAGCATCTGCGGCCCCTCGGCCCGCGAGGTGGGGTGCGCGGTGATCACGGCGTCCCCGCTGATCACCACCCCGCGCTGCGGCAGGTGGAAGGCGCTGTGCCCGGAGGTGTGGCCGTGCGTCGGCACCGGCACCGGTCGTCCCGGCAGGTCCAGCGCGCCCTCGCGGGGGAACGGTTCGGCGGTCGGGACCGCGCACGACTTCAACGCCCCGGCCCGCACCACGTGCGCCGCCCACGGCAGCACGCCGGGCCGCCACGCGTTCGCGAGGATCTGCTTCGGCGAGACCTGCTGCAGGTACTCGCGCTTGGCGTGCGCGACCTCCACCCGGTCCAGGTACACCGGGATGCCGTACTTGACGGCCAGGTGCGGCAGCGAGCCGATGTGGTCGACGTGCGCGTGGGTGACGAGCACCGCTTCCACGTCCCGCATCCGGTGGCCGACTTCGCGGACGGAGGCCTCCACCGCGTCGGCGTCGTCCGGGTAGCCGCCGTCGATCAGCGTGACCGAGTCGTCCTCGACGAGGATCACCCAGTTGCTGCTGCTCCCGTGGACCAGGTACGTGCCGTCGGCGGCCTGCACGACGCGGCTCTCGCTCATCAGGATCCCCTCCCGGGACGATCATGCCGCATCGGCGTCCGGGCGGGACAGCGCGGTCGGGGCGCCGGTTCCGGCCCGGCGCCCCGCCGGTACTAGTTCACGACCAGGTGCTCGCCGAGTTCGCCGTGCGCGGCCACCAGCCGGACCGTGCCCTCCTGCAGCCGGTAGGACAGCCCGGCGACGGCGCAGCTGCCGTCCGCGACCTTCGCGGCCAGCACCGCCGAGCGCTCCACCAGGAAGTCGCAGGTCTTGCGGATGTGCTCGTCCACGATGTCGTCGATCTCGGTGGTGCCCGCGGCACGGGCGCTGAGCACGCTCGGGTAGACGCGCTCCACCACGTCGCGCACGAACCCGGTCGGCGAGTTCCCGTCGACGTAGGCCTGCGACGCGGCGGTGACGGCACCGCACGAGTCGTGGCCGAGCACCACGACGAGCGGCGCGCCGAGCACGCCGACGCCGTACTCGATGCTGCCGAGCGCCTCGGCGCCCGCGACGTGCCCCGCGGTGCGCACCACGAACAGGTCACCCAGTCCGCGGTCGAAGATGATCTCGGCGGCGAGCCGGGAGTCGGAGCAGCCGAACATCACGGCGAACGGCGTCTGCCCGGGCGCCAGCGCGGCCCGGTGGTCGGCGTCCTGGTTCGGGTGCAGCCGCTCCCCGTCCACGAAGCGGGCATTGCCCTGGATCAGCAGATCGAGGGCCTGGGCCGGGGAGTCCGGGTCGTTGAAGGGCATGTGCAGCAAGCTACCCGAGGTCAGGCGCCCGCAGCCGTGGGCGCGATCACGATCGGCCGGGTTCGCCGCGGCCGGGACGAAGTGCCACCGGCCGGTTGCGGAGCGCGACCGGCGGTCCCCCGGCCATACGCTGTTCGGACCAGCGCACGATCCGCCGCTCCGGTCCGGCCAGCACATCCGATCGCGGATCAGCAATGCGCCGAACGGGCGGATTCCGCCTGCCACGACGGGGTTCCACTCACCCAGCGGAGTCCGCGCCGCCCGGTTGACCTGCCGCTACGACCCATGACACGGTCTGCATGAGATTCAGGTCACCCGTGGCCGCGGCGCGCAGGGTCCTGCGCCCGGCCCGATGCCGACGACGCCATCGCATTGCGGCGGGCCAGCGCTGTCCGCCGACGCCTCGCGGGAGGAACGAATCGTGCAGACCAAGGCCGCCCTTCTCCACGAACCGGGCCAGGACTGGGCCATCGACGAGATCGACGTGGGCGATCCGGTCGCCGGGGAGGTGCAGCTGCGGCTCGCCGCGACCGGCCTCTGCCACTCCGACGAACACCTGCGAACCAACGCGATGCCGGTACCGCTCTACCCGGTGCTCGGCGGCCACGAAGGGGCGGGCGTGGTCACCAAGGTCGGCGCCGGGGTCACCGGCCTGCAGGAGGGCGACCACGCGGTGCTCGGGTTCATCCCGGCCTGCGGGGTGTGCCGTCCGTGCTCGGCGGGCATGCAGAACCTCTGCGACCAGGGCGCCGGGCTGCTCACCGGGCAGGCCATCTCCGACGGCACCCACCGGGTGACGCACCGCGGGCGGCCGGTGGCGCCGATGTGCCTGCTGGGCACGTTCGCGCCGTACGTGACGGTCAACCAGTCCAGCGTCATCCGGATCGAGGACGACATCCCGCTGGAGACCGCGGCGCTGCTGGGCTGCGGCGTGTCCACCGGCTGGGGGTCGGCGACGGAGATCGGCGCGACGCGCCCCGGCGACACCGTGGTGATCGTCGGCGCGGGCGGCATCGGCATCAACGCCGTGCAGGGCGCCGCCGCCGCGGGCGCGCGGTTCGTGGTCGCGGTCGACCCGGTGGAGTTCAAGCGGCAGAAGGCCGTCGAGTTCGGCGCCACGCACACCTTCGCCTCGATGGCGGCGGCGCTGGAACCGCTGCGGGACATCACCTGGGGCAGCCTGGCGCACACCACGATCCTCACCGTCGGCGAGCTCCAGGGCGATCAGCTGGCCGAGGCGCTGGCGATCACCGGCAAGGGCGGGCAGGTGGTGGTGACCGCGCTCGCCGACATGACCGCCACCGACGCGAAGATCGGCATGTTCGAGCTGACGCTGCTGCAGAAGCGCATCCAGGGCGCGATCTTCGGCGGGGCGAGCCCGCGCACCCAGGTGCCGCGGCTGCTGGAGCTGTACCGGCAGGGCCGGTTGAAGCTGGACGAGCTGGTGACCCGCACCTACTCGCTCGACGAGATCAACAAGGGCTACGAGGACATGCGGGAGGGCAAGAACCTGCGCGGCCTGGTCCGCTACACCGACGCGGACTGGTGAGCCGCCGCACGACACCGGGCCTGCCGCACGTGTGCGGCAGGCCCGTTCTCCGTCGTGCCCCGGGGCGCTCCCGCTACGCCGGGTCGCCCGCCCACCGGTGCAGCGCTTCCGGCAGACCGGGCGCACCGGCGGCGTCCGCGGCCCAGGCGACGATCCCGTCGGGCCGCACCAGCACCCCGACCGGCCGGCCGGGCGCGTCCGGTGCGTCGGGCCCAGCCGGTGCGTCGGGCCCAGCCGGTCGGCCGGGCGCGTCCGGGACCGCGCGCACCCGCCCGGCCCACGGCTCGGCGAACCCGGCGAACTCGCCGTCCGCGGTGCGGTCGAGCAGCAGGAACCCACCGTCGTGCCCGTGGTCGACCAGCCGCGTCCCGTCCGCCAGCGGCAGGTCCGGGGCGAACCGGCCGAGCAGCGGGTGCTCGCCCGGCAGCTCGACGCGCTGCGCGACGCCGGAGCTGCGCTCCACGGCCCAGGTCGCGCCGTCGCGGGTGCGCAGCAGCGCGGTGACGACCTCGCGGAGCGCGGCGGACTTCGGGTCGCCGCGCAGCATCCCGGTCTGCGCCCGCGTCCAGTCCAGCACCCGGGCGCCGAGCGGGCGGCGTTCCGCGTCGTAGCCGTCCAGCAGCCCGTCCGGCGCCCACCCGGCGACGACGGCGCCGAGCTTCCAGCCGAGGTTCATCGCGTCCCCGACCCCGAGGTTGAGCCCCTGCCCGCCGAACGGCGGGTGCACGTGCGCGGCGTCGCCCGCCAGCAGGACCCGGCCGGAGCGGTAGGTCGCGGCCTGCCGGGCGTTGTCGCTCCAGCGGGTCGCCGGGCCGTGCAGCGCGGTGAGCGTGACGTCGGTGCCGGAGATCCGCCGCAGGCAGGACTGCACGTCCGCGAGCTCGACCGGCGCGGTGCGGTCGGCGGGGCCGCCGTCGAACTCGGCGGTGGTGATCCGCCCGGGCTGCGGGCCGCACCGGTACACGCCGCGGTCGGTCCAGGTCCACCCCTCGGCGAGCAGGTCGGGCTCGGCGATGTCGGCGACGGCCAGGTATCCGGTGAATTCCGGGTCGGTGCCGGGGAAATCGATGCCGGCGAGGCGGCGGACCGTGCTCCGACCACCATCGCACCCGACGGCCCACCGGCTCCGGACCGGCCCGGCGGTGGTGCCGAGGAGCACTTCGCCTCCGGTGTCCGCGAGTTCGGTGACCTCGACGCCGCGGCGCACCGGCACGCCGATCCGTGCCAGGTGGTCGGCCAGCAGCCGTTCCAGTTCGCGCTGCGGCACCAGCCAGGTGTCCGCGGCGGCGCGGTGCGCGGCGAGCCCGGGACTCGTCCAGTCCACCAGGTCGGGTTCGAGGACGACGCCGGCGAAGTGCCCGGTGAACCGCGCGCCGCTCAGCACCGGGGCGCCGGTCCGCGCGCGCACCTCCCGCTGCACCTGCCGGGCGGCGGGGAGCAGGCCGCGGCGGTCGAGGGCTTCGGCGGTGGGCACGTTGATGGCGGCGGCCTTCATCGCCTCGTCCGGTTCGGTGCGCCGCTCCAGCACCAGCACCGCGGCTCCGGCGAGCGCCAGTTCCGCGGCGAGCACCAGTCCCACCGGTCCGGCTCCGACCACCACGACGTCCGCATCAGGTTCAGTCACGAACACCGTTCTACGGACGAACGGTGTTCGCGTCAAGCTAGGGTGACCGGGTGAACCCGAGAGACCGGCGCGCGGCGCGCCACCAGCCGTCCGAGCCGGGCGGCACCGATCCCGCACCCCGGCGCCGCGCGCTCCCGATCACCGTGGAGCAGGTCGTCGACACCGCGCTCGGCCTGGTCGCCGCGGACGGCTACGAAGCGCTGACCATGCGGCGGGTGGCGGCCGCGCTCGACACCGGACCCGCCTCGCTCTACGCCCACGTGGTCAACAAGGCCGACCTGGACGAGCTGCTCATCGGACGGCTGTGCGCCGAGATCGCACTCCCCGAACCCGCCCCGGACGCGTGGCGGGACCAGTTGCGCGATGTCTGCGCCCAGCTGCGCGACCAGTACCTGAAGTACCCGGGGCTCTCCCGCGCCGCGCTCGCCGCGGCCCCCACCGACCGCCAGGTGGCGCGGGTCGGCGAAGGCCTGCTGGCCCTCGCGCTCGCCGGTGGCGCGTCCCCGCAGGACGCGGCCTGGGCCGTCGACGCGCTGGTGCTGTACGTGGCGGCCTACTGCTTGGAGAGGTCGATCGCGCAGCGCAAGGCCGTGCACGAGGACGCCGCGTGGGTGCTGGACCGGGAGGAGCTGCGGCGCAGGCTCACCGCGCTGCCCGCCGCGGACTTCCCGCACACCACGCGGCACGCCGCGGAGCTCACCGGCGGGGCCGGGCACGACCGGTTCGACTTCACGATCACCCTGCTCATCAACGGACTCGGGCACCGCTGACGCTCTCAGCTCGCGCTGCGACGGAGCCGGGACCTCCGCGCTCCGGGGCCGATTTCCCGATTCCACCAAGGGAGATGACACCATCCGGGCGAGAAGACCGCCGCGAGCCCGCGGCATGCGCAGCGCTCGGCTCGGCGACCGCGAGCCGGGAGGAACGGCCGCACCCGGTCCAACGGCGCCGCGCTCCCCCGTCCGGTCGTCGAACCCCGGCGCGATCGGACCAGCGGGCGGGACCCGTTCCGCCGCCGTGGAACGCGCTCGGGCATGATCCGGATCATGCCGATCTTCCTCGCGTCCGGCGCCGTCGCCGGTGCGCCGCCCGCGGTCGCGCAGGCCGCGCCGACCGATCCGATGCGCGTCGTGTTCGTGCTCGTGCTGGTGCTGCTGGGAATCGCCCTGGTGCTCGTGCTGCTGAGCAAGTGGCTGCGGTGGCGGCAGGGCTTCAGCGCCCCGCGCCAGCGCGAGCTGCTGTGGGCGATTCCGGTGGCCGCGGACATCCAGCAGGCGGTGCGGGAGCTGGTGCGCGCCGACGACCGGGTGCAGGCGGTGAAGGTGCTGCGCGAAGCGATCCCCGCGGTGTCGCTGCTGCAGGGCAAGCTGCTGGTGGACCGGCTCGCCGAGCACGAGCACCCCACGAGCTACGCCGAGGTGGTACGGGACCTGCGCGAGCGCGAACCGCAGCTGGCGGAGCGGTTGCGGCCGCTGATCGAGCACAAGGCGGAGCTCGAAGTGGTGCGGCTGCTGCGCGAGCAGCTGGGGCTGGACCTGCGCATCGCGGGCGAGCTCGCCAAGTCCATGCAGGAGTGATTCCCCGCGGTGGCGCGGGAATCCGGCGCGAACCGGGTTCCCGCGCCCCGCTCAGCCGGGACGAGCGCTCACCGGGCGAGGATGGCGCGCAGCGCGTCGCGCAGCGCCGCCTCCGGATCGGCGGGCAACCGGTGCGCGCGCCAGCCGATGTGCTTGTCCGGCCGCACCAGCAGCACCCCGTCCTCGTCGACCTCCCGCAGCCGCGCCCAGTCGAAGTACAGGTCGGTGACCTCGCGGCCCGGCCCGATCACCACCGCCTCGACCGGCACGCCCAGTTCGTGCCCGACCTTGTCCGCGGCGTCCTTCCACGCCTGCCCGGTGATGCCGGTGAGCAGCGTGAAGCGGGTGGCGGGCGCGAGGTCGTGGGTGGAGTACCGGCGGGAGCGATCCCCGACCCACGCGTGCGGCAGCCGCGAGCCGGGAACGGTCGAGGGCTGGTAGTACAGCTCGGGATCGCGGTCCGGCTCGGGCCGGGTGGAACCGTCCGAGACCACGGCGCCGGATTCGTAGAACTGGCCCATCTCGACGCCGTGCGCGTTGAACTCGTAGTCCTTGACCTCCATCGCGCGCTGCAGCGCCGCGCGCTTGGCGGCGCCGTCCGGGGTGGCGTCCTTGCGCTGCTCCATGTTGGCGAGCAGCTGCTCCTCCGGGCCGGGCTCGGCGATGTCGAGCGCTTCGAAGAACTGCGCGAACTCGCGACCGGACTTGTTGGCGCGCAGCACGATCTGCTCGGCGACGGGGGCGCGCTCGGCCGTGTAGCTGTCCAGCAGCCGCTCCCCCGCTTGCCCGCGCAGCACGGCGGCGAGCTTCCAGGCGAGGTTGTAGGAGTCCTGCACGGAGGTGTTGGAGCCGAGGCCGTTGCTCGGCGGGTGCTTGTGCACCGAGTCCCCGGCGCAGAACACCCGGCCGGACTGCAACCGGGTCGCGTACTGCTCGTTGTTGCCCCACAACGAGGTTCCGGTGATCTCGACGTCCAGTTCGGGCAGCCCGAGCAGCTTGCGCACGATGGCGGTGGCACCCGCCTCGTCGAGCACCGGTGGTTCGCCGCGCACGTCGTAGCCGCTGACGATCATCCACTCGTTCCAGGGCCGGACCATCCGCACCGCGCCGGTGCCGATGCCGCCGACGTTGGTGCCGGGCTGCACCACCCAGTACAGGACCGAGGGGCGGTGCGCGACGTGCTCGGCGAGGTCGGCGGTGAAGGTGATGTTCAGCGACCCGGCGATGTCGAGCTCGCCGCGCATCGGCAGCTCGACGTCGGCGGCGACCCGGGACCGCGCGCCGTCGGCGCCGATCAGGTACTTCGCCCGGATGTCGTACTCCTGGCCGGTGAACCGGTCGCGGACGCGCGCGGTGACGCCGTCGGCGTCCTGCCGCAGCGACAGGTACTCGGTGGCGAACCGGGTCTGGGTCCCGCGTTTGGTGGCGTTCTCGACCAGGATCGGTTCGAGGTAGGTCTGCGGGATGTCGCAGTTCCACGACGGGGAGGCGAGCTCGTAGTCGGCGTGCCGCGCGGGATGGGTGCCCCAGGTGCGGATGCGGCCGAGCTCCTCCCCGGCGATGGCGGTGCAGAAGACGGTGTCGCCCATGAGCTCGTGCGGCGTGGCTTCGGCGATCACCTGCTCCTCGACGCCGACGTCGCGGAAGATCTCCATGGTGCGCTGGTTGGTGATGTGGGCGCGCGGGGTGTTCGCGGTCCACCGGTGCTTGGTGACCATCACGTTGTCCACGCCGAGGGTGGACAGGAACAGCGCCGCGGACGCGCCCGCGGGGCCGGATCCGATGATGAGCACCTCGGTCTGCACCGGGTCCGGCCGGGTGGCCGCCTGCTGGTCGGGAACCGTCATCTGCTTCCTTAGCGCTGGGCGCGGGCACGCGTGTCCGCACCTGGGCGCGATCCCGGCGGGGCCGGGGTCGCCGGGCCGGTGCGGCGGCCCGAGTTCGCGGCTGATTACAGCCGCAGCCCGGCAGTCGATCAAGGCCTCGGCGGCGACCGGCGGCCGAATGTCCATTGTGGACCCGATTCGGACATCTTCCGGGAAAGCAATTTCTGCACGAAACGACGCGATCGCGGCCGCGGACCCGCGCCACCGACCCGCGAGCGTGATCCTGACCACGGCGCAGGCCGGAGCCGACCTTGACCGCCGCTCCGCCGCGCTGCTACACCTTAATCAGGAACCCTGATTCATGTGAGGTGGCGGATGAGCGCAGCGGTGGACCACGAACAGCGGCCCGGAGCACCCGAACCGTGGGGCGACACCGTCCTGGTGGAGTTCGACGAGGGCATCGCCTGGGTGACGCTCAACCGCCCGGACAAGCGCAACGCGATGAACCCGGCGCTCAACGACGAGATGGTCCGCGTGCTCGACCACCTCGAAGGCGACGACCGCTGCCGGGTGCTGGTGCTGACCGGTGCCGGTGAGTCGTTCTCCGCGGGCATGGACCTCAAGGAGTACTTCCGCGAGGTCGACGCCACCGGCAGCACCGCCGTGCAGACCAAGGTCCGCCGCGCCAGCGCCGAATGGCAGTGGAAGCGGCTCGCGCACTGGATCAAGCCGACCATCGCGATGGTCAACGGCTGGTGCTTCGGCGGCGCCTTCACCCCGCTCGTCGCCTGCGACCTCGCCATCGCCGACGAGCGGGCCAAGTTCGGCCTTTCCGAGGTGAACTGGGGAATTCCGCCCGGTGGCGTCGTCAGCAGGGCGCTCGCCGCCACCGTCAGCCAGCGCGACGCGCTCTACCACATCCTCACCGGCGAGCCCTTCGACGGCACCGAGGCCGCGCGGATGCGACTGGTCAACGAAGCGGTGCCCGCCGAACGGCTGCGGGAGCGGACCCGGGAACTCGCGATCAAGCTCGCCGGGATGAACCAGGTGGTGCTGCACGCCGCGAAGGTCGGCTACAAGGTCGCCGCGGACATGCCGTGGGACCAGTCCGAGGACTACCTCTACGCCAAGCTCGACCAGTCCCAGTTCGCCGACCAGGCCGGGGCGCGCGCGCAAGGACTGAGCAGGTTCCTGGACGAGAAGACCCACCGCCCGGGCCTGGGCTCGTTCGACTCCAGCAGGTAGCACTCGCCCGCCGTGGCGCGAGATCCTCCTGACGCGCCCGGCGGGCGCTCGGCGAAAGGTGCACCGTTGCGAAACCAGGGGCTCGGCTCCTGGCCCGATCGGCGGGCCAGGATGACACCGCACCGCATCGCCCTGCGCCACGGCGATCGCGCCACCAGCTACGCCGAACTCGCCGAGCAGGTGCGGCGGCTCGCGCACGGGCTGCGCCGCGCCGGCGTCCGGCAAGGCGACCGGGTGGCCTACCTGGGGCCGAACCATCCGGCGTACCTGGAGGTCCTGTTCGCCTGCGGCCGGATCGGCGCGGTGTTCGTACCGCTGAACTTCCGGCTCACCGCACCGGAACTGGACGTGGTGCTCGCCGACGCGGCGCCGGTGCTGCTGGTGCACACCGCCGAGCACGCCGCCACCGCCGCGGCGCTCGCCACCGATGCCCGCCGCGTTCCGGTCGATCCCGCCGGCCGCGTGCAGCTGGCGGGCGAACCGGACCGGGTGGACCAGCCGGTGCACCCGGACGACCCGTGCCTGATCATGTACACCTCCGGTTCCACCGGGCGCCCGAAGGGCGTGGTGCTCACGCACGGGAACCTCACCTGGAACTGCGTCAACGTGCTGGTGGAGACCGATCTGGCCGCCGACGAGCGCGCGCTGGTCACCGCTCCCCTGTTCCACGCCGCCGCGCTCGGCATGGTGTGCCTGCCGACGCTGCTCAAGGGCGGCACGGTGGTGCTGCACTCCGCGTTCGACCCGGGCGCGGTGCTGGCCGCGGTCGACGGCGGCGGGATCACGCTGATGTTCGGGGTGCCCGCCATGTACGACGCGCTCGCCGCGCACGAGCGGTGGGCGGCGACCGACCTGTCCCGCGTGCGCACGCTGCTGTGCGGCGGAGCTCCGGTGCCGACCCGGACGATCGAGCGGTACCTGGCGCGGGGACTGAGCTTCGTGCAGGGCTACGGCATGACCGAGGCCGCGCCCGGCGCGCTGCTGCTGGACCGCGAGCACGCGACCGGCAAGATCGGCTCGGCCGGGGTGCCGTCGTTCTTCACCGACGTGCGCGTCGTCGACGGTGACGGCACCGAGGTCGCGCCGGGCGAGCGCGGCGAGGTCGTGGTGAGCGGGCCGAACGTGATGCCCGGGTACTGGGGACTGCCCGCGGAGACCGCCGAAGTGCTGCGGGACGGCTGGTTCCACTCCGGCGATGTGGCCACTGTGGACGGAGACGGCTACGTGCGGATCGTGGACCGGATCAAGGACATGTTCATCTCCGGCGGGGAGAACGTGCACCCGGCCGAGGTGGAGAACGAGATCCACGGCTTCCCCGGCGTCGCGGCCTGCGCGGTGATCGGGGTGCCGGACGCGCGGTGGGGCGAGGTCGGCCGCGCCGTGGTCGTCCCCGAGGACGGCGCATCGGTCGACGCGGAGGAGCTGCTGGCGCACCTGCGCGGCAGGCTCGCCGGGTACAAGGTCCCGCGCTCGGTGCGCTTCGCCGCCGCGCTGCCCACCACCGGCTCCGGCAAGATCCGCAAGGCGGAGGTCCGCGAGCTGCACGGCGGCTGACCGGCCCGTCCACCCGCGCTCCGGGACGAACGGACCGGCCGACCGATCAGAACGGGTAGCCGGGTGCCTGGCGGCGGAGGGTGAGCCACTGGGTCTCGGTGAACGCCTCGCTGTTGGCGCGCGCACCGCCGACCCGGGACGAGCCGGACGCGCCGACACCGCCGAAGGGAGCCCCGGCGTCGTCGTTGAACGTCTGGTCGTTGATGTGCACCTGCCCGGACGGGATCCGGTCCGCGAGGGCCATCGCCTCGCCCAGGTCGTTGCCGAGCACGCCGAGGCTCAACCCGAACTCGCTGTCCGCGGCGAGCGCCACCGCCTCGTCCACGTCGGCGAACGGGCGCACGCAGGCCACCGGCCCGAACACCTCGGCGGCGTAGGCGGGCGTGTCGTCGGTGCAGTCGGCGAGGACCGTGGGCCGGTGGAACAGCCCCTCGTGCGTGCCGCCCGCGACGAGCCGCGCGCCGGAGTCGGCGCTGCGCCGCACCAGGTCCTGGGCGTGGTCCAGCTGCCCGCGGTCGATGATCGGCCCGAGCTGCACGTCCTCCCGGTAGCCGTCGCCGACCCGCAGCGCGTCGGCCTTCGCGGCGAGCGCTTCGACGTACTCCGGGTAGACGGATTCGTGCACCAGGTGCCTGCCGATCGCCATGCACACCTGTCCGGAGTGGATGAAGTTCCCGAACGCGCCGCAGGAGGCGGCCGCGGGCACGTCGACGTCGCCGAGCACGACGAGCGCGCTGTTGCCGCCGAGCTCCAGGTGGGTGCGGGTGAAGGTGCGCGCGGCCTGCGCCCCGATCGCCCGGCCGGCCGGGGTGGACCCGGTGAACGACACGATCCGCACTTCCGGCGCGTCGATCAGGGCGCTGCCGACGTCCACACCCCCGGGCAGCAGCTGCAGCACTCCGGGTGGCAGCCCCGCTTCCTCGAAGATCCGAGCGATCACGACGCCGCCGCAGACCGCGGTGCGCGGGTCGGGCTTGAGCAGCACCGCGTTGCCGAGCGCCAGCGCGGGCGCGACGGAGCGGATGGACAGGATCAGCGGGAAGTTGAACGGGGAGATGACGGTGACGACGCCGGCGGGCACCCGGCGCTGCACGCTGACCCGCGGCATCGGCGAGTGCAGCAGTTCGCCGTGCGGGGCGGTGGCCAGCGCGGCGGCCTCGGTGCACTCGGCGGTGGCGGCGGCGGTCTCGATGCCGGTCTTGAACCGGGTGGAGCCGGATTCGCGCACGATCCAGTCGCCGATCTCGGCGGCGTGCCGTTCGAACAGGGCGGCGGCGCGGGTCAGCACCGCGGCGCGGTCGAACGGGGAGGCGGCGGCCCAGTCGCGCTGGGCCGCGGCGGCGCGGCTCGCGGCTTCGGCGGCGTCCCGCGGCCCGGCCTGGCCGACTTCGCCGAGGACGTCGCCGGTCGCGGGCTCGACGGCCTGCCGCGGCTCCCCTCCGGTGCCGGTGGTCCAGCCGCCGGTGAAGATCCGGCCGGTCCAGTCCGCGTCGTGCAGCAGTGCCATGATCCCACTCCCGTCCACTTTGACAGTCAGGTTTCCTGATCGTCCACCACGGCAGCGCGCGGAACAAGACGCGGTCGGCGCAACCTCCCGCGCAGCCTCAGGAGCGGCGCACCTCGGACACCGCCGCGAGCGCGCTGATGCCGTGCTCCAGCCCTTCCCGGAACGTCTCGCGCTGCCCCGGGCTGAGGTCGGCCAGCAACTCGTCCTCCAGCTCCTGCACCGCAGGGGCGCACGTCGCCAGCAGATCCGAACCGGACTGGGTGAGCGATGCCAGCAGCACGCGCCTGTTGCTCGCGCCCGGCCCGCGCGTGATCAACCCGCGCTTCTCCAGCGTCAGCACCATTTCGTGCATGGTCTGCGGCCGCAGGAACGAGCGGCGCGCGAGCTGCGCCGAGGACAGCGCGCCCTTGTTCTGCAGCACGCTCAGCGCGGTGTACTGCAGCGTGGTGAGCCCGAGCGGGCGCAGCACGTCGTCGAGCAGTGCGCGGATCACCAGCTCCAGGCGCTTGACCAGGTACAACGTCAACGGCGGACGCGGGGTCTCGGCGTCGGCCGACTCGGCCGGCCCGGAGTGCTCTGCTCGGGTGCTCACGCGCGCCATGATCTCACCTCCGCGGCGCGGGTCCAGCGGCGCCCGCACGATCGAGAACCCTGATATCGAATCAGCAATGCTGATCATCAGTGATCGCGTCTCACGCTCGTAAGTCTACTGTGGACTGATACGGTCCCGCTGCTGCCACCAGGACCATCCGCGGCGGCCGATCGGCGGAGCCGGTTCCCGCCGCTCGCGCCCTCGTCATTACTATGCGATCCGCAGCAGATCCGCTCAGTTCTCGACTCCCGGGGGTCCACTCGATGGTGAACGGCAAGGTAGTCCGGTTCGACGACGATCGCGGCTACGGCTTCCTCGCGCCCGACGACGGCGGTGAGGACGTCTTCGTGCACGCGAACGACATCCAGGACTCCAAGCAGCTGTTCCGCCCGGGTGCCCGCGTCGAGTTCGCGATCGAAGCGGGCGACCGCGGGCTCAAGGCCTCGCAGGTGCGGCTGCTGGAGGCGGCGACCGACGCCGAACCCCGCGGCCCGCGCCGCGAGCAGGAGGACGACGGGTTGTGCGACGTGCTGTCGGTGCCGGAGTTCCGCACCGAACTCACCGAGGCGCTGCTCGAAGCCGTCCCCACCCTCACGGCCGCGCAGATCGTCCAGGTGCGGCGCAAGCTGACCGACATCGCGCGCAGGCACAACTGGATCGAGGCCTGACCCCACCGCCGCCCGTGTCCCCGAGGAACGGCCCGGCACCTCGGGCCGGACGGGAGCAACGGCGCTGCCCGGCCTCGACGAGCGCCTGCGCGAGTGGTGGCCCGGCCCGCTGACCGAGCCCGGCCCGGAAGACGCCCGCCGCAGCGGCGCGGAGAATCCGGGAAGTCGCGCGGGATCGGGAACTTCCGCACTCCGCCGCCGGCCCGGGGCCCCGCGCGGCTCGCGGTGCGCGGCACCCCGGACGTCGGGCGCGCGCGGGCCACCGTCGGCTTCGGCCGAGCCGGGGACGATACTGCGGACATGCCCGAACTCGACTTCGCCGACGCCCGCCTGCACTACCGGCTCGGCGGGAACCCCGACGGACCGGCACTGCTCCTGTTGCAGGGGCAGGCGAACTCGCAGCGGTGGTGGGACGGGGTACGCACCGACTTCGAGGACGTCTACCGGACGATCACCTTCGACTACCGGGGAACCGGGTCCAGCACCGCGGCGGATGCGGACTGGACGACCCGCTCGTTCGCCGCCGACGCCGCCGCCGTGGTGCAGGCGGCCGGGTTCTCCCGCGCGCACGTGTACGGCACGTCGATGGGCGGCCGGATCGCGCAGTGGCTCGCCATCGACCGGCCCGAGCTGGTGGATCGCCTGGTGCTCGGCTGCACCACGCCCGGCGGGGAGCACGCCGTGGAACGGGACCAGCAGGTGCGGCGCTCGCTGCTGAACCCGGATTCCGCGGAGCGGCGGCGCGCGCTGTTCGAGCTGATGTACACCGACGCGTGGACCGGCTCACCGGAGGAGAGCACCGTGCTCGGCGACCCGACCATGACGGCCGCCGCCACCCGGCGGCACCTGCGGGTCAGCGCGCGGCACGACGCGTGGGACCGGCTGCCGGAGATCGCGGCACCGACCCTCGTGCTGCACGGCGACGAGGACCTGCTGGCCCCGGTCGTCAACGCGGAACTGCTGGCGCAGCGCATCCCGGACGCGACCCTGCACGTGCTGCCCGGCGCGCGGCACGCCTACTTCGACGAGTTCCGCGTGGCGGCGTCCGGGCTGGTGCGCGACTTCCTCGCCGCGGGTTCCTAACGCACGCTGCGGAAGTTGTCGGCGGGAACGTCCAGCGACTCGCCCGATTCGAACCGGACCACCACCCGGTCCGGCAGCCAGTCCACCGCGCGGACCCGCGGTTCCCGGCCGGCACCGAGTTCGAGCACCACCGGGTAGTAGTAGTCCGTGGCGTTCGGTCCGAGGCGCAGCTCGTGCACCACCCCGGTGGGCCGCACGACCCGCAGCAACCGCAGGTCGCTGGAGTAGCGCCCGCCGCCATACTCGTAGGTGATCCCCGCATCCTGGGATCGCTCCTCGTGCAGCACCCGCTCGTGCAAGGAGATCGACGACGGTCCGATGAGGACCACCGCCAGCACCACCAGCAGCGCCCCGGCGAGGAGCACGACGAGGGCGGTGCGGAAGCTCTTGCGCAGCACGGGAATCCTCCAGCGGGCGGCGGGCCGCGCGGTTCCGGCCCCCTCGGCGGATCAGCCTGCCGCAGCCGACGGTCCACGGGCCTCGGCCGATCGGCCACCCCGCCCCGGCCGAACGTTCACCGCTCCCGGCGGCGCGCGATGTTGGCGTGCTTGCGGACCGCGAACTCGTGCGCCTCGCCCAGCAGCCCCCGCACCACCGGCCAGGTCCGGTCCGGGTTGAGCACGCACAGCCAGTGCTGCCCCGCGTACACCGGGTGCGGCAGCAGCACGTCCAGCGCGGTGAGGTCGTGCGCGGCGTCGACGTCGACCAGTTCGCGGAAGCGCGCCTTCGGCAACCCGATGTTGAGCCGGTGCACGCCCGGCCGGTCCAGTTCCGACGCCGAGTCGTACGCGTCCGAGGTCACCAGCGTCGCCCACGGGAACGTCGGGTTCTCGTCGTAGTCGCCGTCCGGGTCGTGCACGGCGAACAGATCCCCGTTCGCCGCCAGCAACTTCGCCCCCGGGAAACCGGCCAGCACGGCACGGATCTCGTCGAATTCCATGCCGCCAACACAGCACATCATCGCCGCGGAATGTGCGGATCAAGTGATGCGGATCACCGAACTCTCCTGTGCTCGCAACGATTCCAGCGACGAACCGCGCACGACTCGACACGACGCGGCCGCCGAGGTTCCACCGCCCGCCTCACCCGCGAGCCCGGCCACGACGCCGCCGGGCCCAGGTGAGTGGCCCACCGGCCCCACCGCACTGGGCGAGTGGCCTACTCACCCGACGACCCCTCCAGGTGAGTGGCCCACCCGCCCAACGCGGTTGGTCGAATGGGCCACTCACCTGCCGTGGAATACGCGCCGTCGCCGCGACCGAACCCGATCCGCTGCTACTTCCTCGCCCGGGAGGCGCAGCCGATGCAGGTTGCGGCGGCGGGCAGGGCCGCGAGGCGTTCGTCGCCGATGGGGGCACCGCAGCGCTCGCAGCAGCCGTAGGTGCCGTCCTCGACGCGCACGGCCGCCCGGTCCAGCTCCACCAGCTCGCGCCGGGCGTCGTCGAGCAACCCCTGCACCTGGGCGCGCTCGAACGCGATCGTCTGCCCCTCCGGGTCGTGCTCGTCATCGGCGCCGGTCCACGACGACACCTCCCGGATCTCCCCCAGCTGCCGCCGCAACGCGCCGATCCGGGCTTCCACCTCGGCCCGGGCCTCGGACAGGGCCGCAGCCGCATCCCATTCAGCCACGCCCGGCGCAACGCCTCCGACACGGACGGCATTCCGCTACCGGCAGCCGGGCGGCTCCGGCACGTACCACCTGTTTTCCCGGGGGAAGTCCGGCGGACTGAGTCGGGGCGTTCGGAAACCGAGGCGGACTCCAGGCGCACGAATCACCCGACTCCGATCATGCCGGTCAAAGCAACCCTGCTTCGCCGCCTCCGCGAACGCGGACACATCGATGCGCAAGACCGGCCCCGCCGATCCCTTCGAGTCCCGCACCGAAACCGAGATCCGCCGAAACCTCAATGATTCCTAGACGGCTCGAGAGGACATCAAGATATTTTTCTCCGCAATGTTCAGTAGTAGAAATCAAGCAACTCCTGTATGGCATCGATCAATATCAACCTTCGGCCTGCAGCGCCTTGTCTGACATCCAGATCTTCTATCATCCGAAGCAACTCCGACCGAATAAAGGTATCCCCATCAAGCATTTGATCAGCAGCGGCCTCATCCACCAAAGAGAGGTAACGGGCCAAAACATTCGCCAGCGTCGAATCAGGCCCCTCGTCAGGGGTCGACTCAAAACTATCAGCAATATACCGCTCCGGATTGGACAACGACCAGCCTACGACACTTCCGCGCGAAGCAACCAAGGAAAGCGAAGGAGTGACGACCAGTTCTTGATCAATACTCTTGAACTCGAGAGAAGTCCGCCACAAGCCCGCCAATAGATCACCAGAGGGAGATATGCAACGAAGGGAAGCAGAAGGCATATTACATACCCGCCCTTCAGCTGGAATCGAGAGATCAGCCTGGGAACTCCGCGAAGCGGAGCTGCCGCTCCAGCAATAACCTTCCGCAGAATTGTTATCCGGCAACCTGAGGATCAGGCTCGACAAGACTCCGGTCGACGGATCGAAGCGAACCTCGTCTCCTTCACCCGGATACCATTGCCCACTCCCAGCAGTTTCAAGGAAATGGGACTCATGTTCACTCGCAGAATAATACGGCCCCACTGAAACGGAAAGACTGGAAACAAAGAACTTCGGCAACTGAGGCAACGGCCCCTCTAGCCGAAACTCGATGGAATTCGTGGCATCACCTGGAAGTATTAGCATGTCAGCTCCCCGGACGAATCTGGATAGCAGGAGCCAGCGTTCCTCCATCAGGTCGTGGAACGCTACCGTTCACAAGCGCCTCGTGCGTGATCGGAATTCCTGGATCGCTCGGCTCTCCACCGTAAATGCTAGCCCCGCTTTCCCCTCGTGGCCCTGAGGGGCCGTAGCTGGTCACGACCTGACCAGTTCGAGCACCACTGCCTTCTGTGATGACAACATCTCCGTCTCCCCGAAAGATGAATCGGTTGCCCGTTCCGGTTGAAGCGTAGACAGCATCCGGTCTAGCCAGAATCTGTTGCTCCAGCTCCGCGGAAAGCCTGCCGTGGTAGTTGGGTGCACGGCGAACGGTCCCTTGCTCCGCGTTCGAACTGATTTTATCCGCGCGCTTGCCAGCCTTCTTGCAGTCGACCGCTAGGCCAAGCGGATCCATGGCTTCGTGCGGGTTCTCGACGTACCTGTGCGGGTTCGGCCCTGCCGCCAACCCGAGCGGGTCGATGCTCCCGTACCGCCCCGTAGCCGGGTCGTAGTGGCGGTGGAAGTTGTAGTTGAGGCCGGTTTCCGGGTCGGCGTACTGGCCGGGGAAGCGCAGCGGCGTGTACGCGCCCGTGCGGCTGTGGTCGAGGGTGCGGCCCCACAGCGTGGTCCGGTGGAACCAGGCCACGCCACCCTGATCGTTGATCAGCTCCGCCGGAGAGCCGACCAGGTCCGTGACGATCGAGTAGAACTGCTGGTCCACCCACTGCTGCGGCGCATGACGCAACGGCGCGCGTTCCCGCTGGGCCAGCGGGCGGAACGAGCCGGGTTCGTAGTCCCAGACCGTCACGTGCAGGTCGGCGAACTCCGGGCCGCCGACGCCACCGGGACCGGCTCCACCGCTGCGGGCCTGTTCGGCGAGCACCACGCCGTCCCAGGTGAAGTCGACCTGTTCCAGCACCCGGTCGCCCGGGCCGAGGCGCTGCTTGGCGACGCGGCGGCCCAGCGGGTCGTAGCGGTAGCGCCAGCGCGAGCCGTCGGGGGTGAGCACTCCGGTCAGCCGGTCGTCGGCGTCCCAGAAGTACCGCCAGGTGTCGGGCTTGTGCGACAACCGCCGGCGCTGGCGCAGGATCATGCGGCCTTGGTCGTCGTGCTCGTAGCGCACCGAACCGGCCCGGCGCACGAGCGTGCCGGAGTACTCGCGGTCTCCGACGGCGTCGGCGTCGGGCGAACCCGCGGGCACCGGCCACGCCGCATCGGTGACGTTCCCGGCGGCGTCGTAGGTGTAGCGCTCGGTCCAGCCGCCGGCCTGCACGGTGGTGACGCGGCCCGCGCGGTCGAGTTCGAAGGTGCGGGGGCCGGTGAGCGTGTCGTCGACGCCGGTCAGCAGGCCGTCTGCCCGGTAGCGGTAGGAGCGCTGCTGGACCTGGTGCCCGGTGGCTCCGGTGATGTGCTGCGCCAGCAGCTGGTGGTTGGCGTCCCAGTGCTGGGTGAGCACGGCGTTCGCGCCGAGCGCGCGGGAGGTCTCGTGCCCGGCGGCGTCGTAGTCGAAGCGCAGCGTCCGGCCGCCCGCGTGCAGCGCGGTGGGCTGGTGGGCGGTGTTGAACTCCCAGGTGCTCTCCGCGCCGGACGGCGTCCTCCGCCGCACGCGCCGACCGAGCGCGTCGTAGGCGGAGTGCACGGTGCGTCCGTTGACGCTCTCCGCCAGCACCCGCCCGGCGGCGTCGCGCTGGAAGCGGATCTGGGTGTCGGAGTCCATCGCCTCGGCGAGTCGCCCGGCCAGGTCGTAGGTGAACGTCGTCGTGGCGCCGGGGGTGCGGCGTTCGATGACGTCGCCGAGGACGTTGCGCACGAACGTGGTGGTCTCGCCGACGCCGTTGGTGCGTTCCAGCAGCTGCCCGGCCGCGTCGTGCCGGTAGCCGACCTGGCGGCCGTTGAAGTCGGTCTCGCGCACGAGGTTCCCGGCTTCGTCGTAGTCGTAGCGCCAGACGAGCCCCTGCTCGTTGGTGACGCTGGTCAGCCGCAGTTCGGTGTCGTAGCCGAACTCCAGCCGGGTGCCGTCGGGCCGCACTTCCGCCGAGGGCAGGTCGAAGTGGGTGACTTCGGTGTGGGTGGCCTGGCCGAGCGCGTCGACGTGGGTGCGGAGGTTGCCTTCGCCGTCGTAGAGCCACCGCTCCGTGGCGCCGTCCGGCAAGGTGCGCCACGCGGGTTCGCCGTCGATGGTCCAGCCGAACCGGGTCGTGCCGCCGAGCGGATCGACCACGGCCGACGCCCGGCCGAAACCGTCCCGCTCGTACCGGGTCGTCGCCCCCGCGGCGTCGATGATCGACAGCGGCAGCCCGGCCGCGTCCGTTTCGATGCGGCGCACTCCGCCCAGCGCATCGGTGATCGCGGTGAGGTGGCCGTGCTCGTCGTAGGTGTAGGTCGTCGCCGCGCCCAGCGGGTCGAGCAGCCGCGTCAGGTTGCCGCGCTCGTCGTACTCGCGGCGGGACACCGTGCCGTCCGGGGCGATCACCGTGGTCGGCAGCCGCAGCTCGTTGTATTCGAAGCGGGTCTGCGAACCGTCGGGGCGGGTCGCGGCCAGCAGGTTGCCGATCTCGTCGTACTCGTAGCGCACGGTGCGCCCGAGCGGATCGGTCCGCGACAGCAGCCGGTCGAACTCGTCCCACTCGGAGCGGACCTCGTGCCCCGCGGGGTTCACTTCGCGGATCGTCTGGCCGCGTTCGTTGAGGTGGTAGGTGGTCCGCTGCCCCAGCGAGTTCGTCCAGCTCGTCACCCCGTCCTCGTAGGACATGGTGCCGCTGAAGAAACCACCGGAGCCGTCGGCCTGCACGACGCGGCCTTCGTGGTCGTAGCCGTAGCGGTACCAGGCGCCGTTGCGGTCGGTCCAGCTCGTGATCCGGCCCGTGTCGTCGTAGGTGAACGTCAGCGGCGTGCCGGAGGCGTTGGTGACCTCGGTGAGCCTGCGGCCGGTGTAGCCGTAGCGCACCAGCTGGAGGTCGTCGCCGTCGGCCGCCTCCCGCAGGTGCAGCGCGGTGATCAGGCCGTCCTCGGAGTCGACGCGGATGCGGTAGCCGCCGCTGTGCCGGATCTCCAGCGGAGTTCCGGCCGCGTCGCGGTCGAAGTCGATGCGGTGCCCGTTGCGGTCGGTGATCGCCAGCAGCGGCAGCACCGCGCGCCCGACGCCGACGCCGAAGTGCAGCGTGCGGCCCTGCTCGACGTCGGTGATCGTGAATCCGTCCGCGGTGCGGGTCAGGGCGCGGCGCGGGCCGGTGCGCGGCAGCACCGGCGAGTCGTCGGCGGGCAGCGGGTAGAACAGCAGCGTGCCGTCGTCGGCGGCGAGCGACACCTCGTTCCCGTCGACCTCCAGCCGCTGGTCCACTGTGGACGACCAGCTCGGGCCGAAGTGCCGCCCCACGCGGTACGACGACAGGTGCGTCCGGTGCAGCACCAGCGGCAGCACGCCCGCCAGCTCCACGTCGGTCTGCGCGAGCACCATGTCGCCGCTGGCCACGTCGATCGGGTCGCCGCAGGTGTTCTTGTCCTTGTCCGGCACGCGTTCGGCGTCGGCACCGCGGTTGTTGCCCTGGATCGACGAGTCGCCGGGGGAGCCGGTGCGGCCGGACGGCGATGTTCCGCTCGGACCGCCGGGCGTGTCGGCGCCGGACGGCTTGGTGCTGTCCGGGCCGGAACCGCCGAGGTCCGGGCCGGTCTGGTGCCCGTTGCTCGACGGCGGTGCGCTGGCGCTGCCGGTGGACGCCGGGCCGGAGCCCCCCGGCCGCCCGGCCTGCGCCGTCTGCCGGATGCTGTCCTGCGCGCCGGAGACGCTGCTGCTCGCGTCGATGTTCCCGTGCCGCTGCGACGGCCTGCTCGGCGCATCACCACCGCCATCGCCGTTCCCACCGCGAGGTCTCCTGGCCACAATCCCGCCTTAACGTAGGTCCGGTGCGAATCCCGGTCAGCCGTCGATGAGCTTGGTGAGGTTGGTCAAGCTGTCGATCAGGTCGCCGATGTAGCCGGTGATCTTCCCGACCCACTTGACCACGGCGGACGCGATCTGCGCGGCCACGACCGGGATGGTCACCACGAAGATCGCCTCGGCCGCCCACACGATGACCCGCGCCACCAGGTCCGCGATCAGGTCCCGCACCATGTCGCGGGTCATCTGGACCAGGCCGCCGGCGCCCTCGGTCGCGGCGGCCATCGCGGCGGAGGTGGCGCCGAGGCCGCCGACCGCGTCCACGTTCGCGCCCATCATGTCGCGGTAGGCGTCGGCGGCCTCCCCTTCCCAGCCGGGCAGGTCGCGTTCCAGGTCCGCCTTCAGGTCTTCGGACATCGAGGCCAGTTCCGCGGCCATGTTCGTCCACGTGCCGGCGTGGGAGGCGACGACGTCGGGCATGCCGGTGAGTTCGTCGAGCATTTCCCGCAAGGGCTCGAAGTGCTCCATCGCCCAGCCCAGGCCGTTGGACAGCAAGGTGCCGAACGGGTCGAGCACGGCGGAGGCGACCTCCAGGCCGACTCCGACGCCCGACAGCACTCCGCTGGTCCAGTCGCCGCTCTGGATCGAGGTGACCAGGCCCTCGATGCTGTCGGCGGTGCTCGCCCCGGTCCACGCCTTCTGCGTCGATTCGACCGGCGCGACCAGGGAATCGTCGCTCACAGGCCACCTCCGGCGGCCCGCAGGTCGTCCCCGGTCTCGGCTTCGCGGCGGTCGTAGTCCTCGGCGGTGTCGCGCAGCGCCTGCGCGGCCTGCGCGAGGTTCTCCTCCACGAACGCGAGCAGCTCGTCCTGCTGGGTGTGCCGACCCTCCAGCACGGCGGGGATCCAGGAGCACAGCACGCCGTAGGCCTGGTCGTCCTGCGCGATGTTCGCGCTCGCCGACTTCACCGCCCCGAACCGCGCCTGGATCGCCTCGATCTTCTGCGCGTGCGCGCGCAACTGATCGGCCTCAACGCCGAACCCGTCCCCCATGGTCAGCTCCGGAAGTCCTTCGTCACGTCGTAGTCGTCGTAGTCGTCGCGCGGGGGCCGGGCGGGCCGCTCGGCGGGCTCGGCCGGGTCCGGTCCGCTGCGCAGCCGGTCGCCGAGCCGCTGCGCGATCTCCCGCCCGGCGGCGGAATCCGCGCCGAGGGTGTCGGTGACGATCTCCTGCGAGCGATCCGCCGCCTGGTTGCGCGCGGCCGCGAGGGCGGCGAGCACCGCCCGGGACACGACGTCCGGGGACTTGCGCTTGATCTCGTCGGTCAAGCGCAGGTCCACCATCGACCCGGTGGAGTCGACGGTGACCTGCGCCAGGCCCTGCGGATCGCCCGCGGTCACCCGGATCTCGCCGATCCGCTCGCTCATCGCCTGCGTGTTCGCGGCGACCTGCTCGGCGCGCTGCCGCCACGCGGCGAGCCGTTCGCGGGCGGCGTCGGGGTCGAGGACGTCCTCGTTCATCGCTGGACCACTCCGATCGCCACGGCCACTCCTCCGGACACGTTCGACACCGCTCGCCGACCAGCGTCGCAGGCGCATCTTCCCGATGGCCGGGAACGCCGGTCGATCACTCGAACAGCCTAGCCGCCGGTGATCGCCGCGCGGACGAGTTCCAGCGGGTGGTGCGCGGCGCGCGGGGTGCCGTGGGCGATCTGCTGGCGGCAGGACACCCCGGTGGCGGCGATGAGCGTGGTGTCCGGTTCGGCGCGCACCGCGGGGAACAGCCGGTCGGCGCCGACCGCCATGGACAGCTCGTAGTGCTCGGCCTCGAAGCCGAACGAGCCCGCCATGCCGCAGCACCCGGCGTCGAGCTCCACCACCTCCGCCCCGGGGATGCGGCGCAGCAGTCCGACGGTGGCGGCGGTGCCGACCTCGGCCTTCTGGTGGCAGTGGCCGTGGAACAGCATCCGGCGGCCCGCGGGCCAGGTGTCGGCGGAGAGCACCAGGTCGCCCGCGTCGATCGCCTCCGACAGCAGTTCCTCCAGCTGCCGCACCCGGCCGGCGACGGCCCGCGCGGCCGGATCGTCCGGCAGCAGCGACAGCGACTCGTCCCGCAGCGTCAGCACGCAGGACGGTTCGCACCCGACGATCGGCGCGTCCGAAGTGGACAGCCGGGCGACGAGATCGCGGGCCTTCGCCTTCGCGTCGTCCACCAATCCCTTCGACAGGCTGGACCGCCCGCAGCAGCCCTCCGAGACCAGGTGCACCTCGTAGCCCGCGCGCTCCAGCAGCTCCACCGCCGCCCGGCCGATGCCCGGCTCGGTGAACGTGGTGAACGAATCCGCCAGGAACAGCACCGGCCCGCGCGGCGCCGGACCCGCCGCACCCCGGCCGCGGAACCAGGAGGCGAGGTGGTGGCGGTGGAACCGCGGCAGCGGCCGGTGCTCGGTGATGCCCAGCGCGCGCCGCGCCAGCCTGCGCAGCAGCGGGATCCGGCCCGGCAGGTTCGACAGCGGTGCCGTCGCCGCACCCAGCCGGTTCAACGCCCGGATCGAGCCGAACACCCGCGAGCGCAGCGGCACCCCGTGCAGGTCGTGGTGGTGCGACAAGGTCTCGTTCTTGAGCTTGGCCATGTCCACGCCCAGCGGGCACTCGCTCTTGCACGCCTTGCACATCAGGCACAGGTCGAGCACCTCGTGCAGCCGCTCGTCGCCCAGCGCCGCCTTCGGATCGGGTTCGGACAGCGCCTTCACCAGGGCGTTCGCCCGGCCGCGGGTGGCGTCCTGCTCGCGGGTGGTGGCCATGTAGGACGGGCACATCACGCCGGTGGTGCTCTTCCGGCACAACCCGATGTTCATGCACCGGTCCGCGGCGCCGCGCATCCCGCCGACGACCTCGAAGGACAGCCGGGTGCGGAACGGGCCCGGTACCGGTTGCTCGGCGTCGCGCAGGTGCTCGGTCATCGGCGGCGCCTCGACGATCTTGCCGGGGTTGAGGGTGCCCGCCGGGTCGAACAAGTGCTTCACCCGGCACATCGCCGCGTACAGGTCCTCGCCGAACAGCTCGCGGTTGAACTCGCTGCGGGCCAGGCCGTCGCCGTGCTCGCTGGAGTTCACCCCGCCGTACTCGGCGACCAGCGACTTCACCTCTTCGGCGACCGCGCGCATCGTCGCCACCTGGCCGGGTTCGGCGAGGTCCACGAACGGCCGGATGTGCAGGCAGCCCACCGAGCAGTGCCCGTAGAACCCGGCGGTGAGGCCGTGCCGGTCGAGGATCTTCGCGAACTTCGCGGTGTACTCCGGCAGGTGCTCGGGCGCGACGGCGGTGTCCTCCACGAACGCCAGCGGCCGCCGGGTGCCCTCGCCCGCGGCCATCAGCAGGCCCAGGCTGGACTTGCGGACCTTCAGCAGCGACTCCTGCTGGGCCGGGGTGACCGCCTCCAGCGTGTGGTAGCCGTGCCCGTGCCTGCGCCACCGCGCGCTGAGCCGCCGCAGCCTCGCCACCAGCTCGTCCTCGTCGTCGCCGGTGAAGCTGACGAACAGCAGCGCGTCCGGATCGCCGTCGAGGATGGTGCCCAGCGAGGCGTACTCGATGCGCTGCCGGGACAGGTCCAGGATCGTGCGGTCCATCAGCTCCACCCCGGACGGGTCGCAGGACAGCGCGTCGCCGGTGGCGGCGATCGCGGCCTGCGTGGAGGTGAAGTGGCCGACGGCGATCACCGTGCGCCGCGGTTTCGGCACCAGCCCCACCACCGCCTCGGTGGCGATCACCAGCGTGCCCTCCGAACCCACCACGAACTCGGCGAGGTCGAACGGGCCCGGGGCGGCCAGCCGGTCCAGCCGGTAGCCGCCGGCGCGGCGCCAGAACTCGGGGAAACCGCTGGTGATCGCCCCGTCCGCGACGATGTCCGGCAGCTCCCGGTGCAGCCGCGCCGCCAGCCCGGAACCCGCCGCGCGCCGCAGCCGCTCCGCCTCGTCGACCGGGCCGAACCGGGCGGTGGAGGCGTCCGAGAGCACCACCGACAGCTCCCGCACGTGGTCGATCGTCATGCCGTGCCGCACCGAACCGCTGCCCGCCGAGTTGTTGCCGATCATGCCGCCGAGCGTGGCGCGGTTGCTGGTCGAGGTGTCCGGCCCGAACATCAGCCCGTGCGGGGCCGCGGCCCGGTTCAGCTGGTCCTGCACCACGCCCGGCTGCACCCGCGCGACCCGCGCCTCCGGGTCCAGCTCCACGATGCGGTGCAGGTGTCGGGAGAAGTCGAGCACGATGCCCGGCCCCACGGTCTGCCCGGCGAGGCTGGTGCCCGCGCCGCGCGGCACCACCGGCACGCCGTGCTCGGCGGCGGCCGCCACCACCGCGGACACGTCGGCCGCCTCGCGCGGGAACACCACGCCCAGCGGGGTGATCGAGTACATGCTGGCGTCGCGGGAGAACAGGTGCCGGGTGTAGTCGTCGAACTCCACCTCCCCGGCCACGTCCGCCTTCAGCCGCCGCTCCAGGTCGCCCATCACGCCTCCCCCAGCGCCGCCAGCGCGGCGGTGATGCCGCGCTCGTCGAACGGGACGCCCGCCGCCGCCAAACCCAGCTGCACCGCGGACAACGCCCCGGCCAGCCCCGCGTCGTTGAGGTGCCCGAGGTGGCCGATGCGGAACACCCGCCCCGCGAGCCTGCCCAGGCCCGCGCCCAGCGAGGTGTTGCACCGCTCCAGCACCACCCGCCGGAACCCGTCCGCGTCGAACCCGTCCGGCAGCAGCACCGCGGTCAGCGCCGGGGAGTGCTCCCGCTCGTCCAGGCACAGCACCTCCAGCCCCCAGCCGCGCACCGCCGCCCGCGTCGCCGCGGCGTGCCGCAGGTGCCGCCGGTACACCGCGGGCAAGCCCTCCTCGTCGAGCAGCGCCAGCGCTTCGCGGAGGCCGTAGAGCAGGTTCGTCGCCGGAGTGCTCGGGAAGAACCCGCGCTCGTTCGCCGCCAGCTGCGGCCGCCAGTCCCAGTAGGACCGCGGCAGCCCCGCGGATTCGGTGGCGCGCAACGCCTTCGCGCTGATCGCGTTGAAGCCGAGCCCCGGCGGCAGCATCAACCCCTTCTGCGAGCAGGCGATCGTCACGTCCACGCCCCACTCGTCCTGCCGGTAGTCCACCGAACCCAGCGAGGAGATCGCGTCCACCAGCAGCAGCGCCGGATGCCCCACCGCGTCGAGCGCCCGCCGCACCTCGGCGATGCGGCTGGTCACGCCGGTGGAGGTCTCGTTGTGCACGGCGCACACCGCGCGGATCTCGCCGTCCGGGTCGGCGGCCAGCCGCTCCCGCACCACCTCCGGGTCGATGCCGCGCCGCCAGTCGCCCGGGACGAAGTCGACGCGCAGGCCGAGCTTCTCCGCCATCTCCCGCCACAGCGCGGCGAAGTGCCCGGTCTCGAAGGCGAGCACCCGGTCGCCGGGGCTGAGCGTGTTCACCAGCGCCGCCTCCCACGCCCCGGTGCCCGAGGACGGGTGGACCACCACCGGGCCGGTGGTGCCGAACAGCGGCCGCAACCCCGCCAGCACCTCGGCGGCGAGGGCGGCGAACTCGGGTCCGCGGTGGTCGATGGTGGGTGCGGACATGGCCCGCAGAATGCGATCCGGAACGTTCGTCGGGCCGGGAACGTGCAGGAAGTGCCTGCCGATCGGCTGCGCCATCGGATTCTCCCCTGGTCTATTCAGAACTCTTGACCGTCAAATGTGCGCGGGGTCATACTCTCCCGGCACGAGACGTTGATCTCGCTTCACGGAAATGAATTCAGCTCCCTTCCCGAGCCGACGACCGCCTCGAATTCAGGAGCACCATGTCCGTACAGATCTGGTCCATCATCGGGCTCGTCCTCATATTCCTCCTCGCCACGCTGCGCTCGGTGAACATGGGAGCAGTGGCTTTCCTCGGAACATTCCTCATCGGCACTTTCCTGGTCGGCGACAGCGCTGACGAGCTGTTCGGCGGATTCCCCGGCGACCTGTTCGCGGTGCTCGTCGGGGTCACCATGCTGTTCGCCATCGCCAAGGCGAACGGCACCGTCGACTGGCTGATCCACGCCGGAGTCCGCGCCGTGCGCGGCCGGATCGCCCTCGTCCCGTGGGTGATGTTCCTGGTCACGAGCCTGCTGACGATGGTCGGCGCGGTGGTGCCCGGTGCGGTGGCGATCATGGCTCCGATCGGGCTGAACTTCGCCGCCCGCTACCGGATCAACCCGATGCTGATGGGGCTGCTCATCATCAACGGCGCCACCGCGGGCGGGTTCTCGCCGATCAGCATCTTCGGCGGAATCACCAACGGCGTCGTCGAGCGCAGCGGCCTGCCCGGAAATCCACCGCTGCTGTGGGCGAGCCAATTCGGGTTCAACCTGATGTTGAGCGTGGTGGTGTTCTTCCTGTTCGGCGGACGTGAACTGCTCGGCAGGAAAATCGATCCTGAATCCGAATCCGAGACCAGCGAGACCGATCTTCAGCTCGACTCCCAGCGCGTGCTCACGCTCACCGGATTGCTGTTCCTCGCGGTCGGCGCCCTCGCCCTCGAATTCGACGTGGGATTGCTGGCGCTGAGCATCGCCACCGTGCTGTGCGTGCTGCACCCGGGCACCGCGAAGTCGTCGGTCGCCGAGGTCGCCTGGCCGACGGTGCTGTTGATCTGCGGCGTGGTGACGTACGTGAGCATGATGGAACGGGTCGGCACCATCGAGTTCCTCGGCGCAGGCGTGGCCGGGATCGGTGCCCCGCTGCTGGCGGCCTTCGTGATCTGCCTGATCGGGGCCGCGGTGTCCGCGTTCGCCTCCACCACCGGCATCCTCGGGGCGCTGATCCCGCTGGCGGTGCCGTTCCTGCTCACCGGTCAGGTCGGCGCCATCGGAATGATCATCGCGTTGACGGTGTCCTCGTCCGTCGTGGACTCCTCGCCGTTCTCCACCAGCGGCGCGCTGGTCGTGGCGGGCGCTCCGGCGGAGCTGCGCGACACCGTGTTCCGGCGGCTGATGATCTGGGGGCTGAGCATGATCGCGGTCGGCCCGGTGGTGTCCTGCGCACTGTTCGTGCTGCCCGGCGTGCTGTGATCGGCGGGCGCGGTGAGCACCGGAGCGGCGGGGCGGACCGGCTAGGATTTCGGGATGAGCGAAGGAATGCGCACCGTGCTCTCCGCTTTCCGGGTGCTCGAAGAGGTCGCGCACACCCAGCCCGCCGGGGTCGGCGACCTCGCCCGCCGGTTGCGGATGCCGAAGAGCACCGTGCAGCGGGCGCTGCGGACGATGTGGACGGCGGGCTGGATCTGCCCGGACGGCGCCGACGTCACCCGCTGGGTGCTCACCACCCGCGCCTTCCAGGTCGGTCAGCGCGCCATCGCCGACATCGGCGTGCGGGACGCGGCGACCGCCGTCATGCACGAGCTGCGCCGGGAGACCGGCGAGACGGCGCACCTGATGGTCCGGGAGGGCGATCACGCGGTGCTCATCGAGCGGATCGAGACCGAGCACCCGATCCGCGCGGTGGTGCCGCTGGGCAGCAGGGTGCCGCTGCACGGTTCCTCGAACGGGAAGGCGATGCTGGCGGCGATGCCGCGGGAGGCGGTGCGCCCCATCCTCGGCGAGGAACTGGTGCGCTACACCGACAACACGATCGTGGACTGGGCGGAGTTCTTCGCGGAGCTCGACCGCGTCGCCGAGCTCGGCTACGCCGCGAACACCGGCGAGTGGCGGGCCGACATCTCCGCCGTCGCCGCGCCGATCTTCGACGACACCGGGGAGCCGGTGGCAGGCCTGTCGATCTCCGCCCCGGCCGACCGCATCACCCCGGAGCTGCGGGAGCGCTACGGCGCGCTGGTCGCGGAAGCCGCCGCCCGGGTGAGCGCGACGCTGGGCCACCGGCCCGCGGTGCTGCCCGGCTGAGCCCATCCCGGCATCACCGGCCGAGCCACTGCGGCCGGCGCTTCTCGGTGAACGCGCGCACGCCCTCCTGGAAGTCGGCGCTGCCGTAGCAGGATTCCACCAGGTCGTCCCCGGGCGGCAACGCGTGCTCGCGCAGCCTGCGCACGGCTTCCTTGCTCGCGCGCATGGTCAGCGGCGCGTGCCCGGCGATCCGCCCGCACAGTTCGGCGACCCGATCGTCCACTTCGGGCCCGGGAAGCACTTCGGAGGCGAGCCCGGCGCGTTCGGCGGCCGCGGCGTCGAGGAAGCCCGCGGTGCAGATCAGGTGCATCGTCCGGCCGGCGCCGATCAGCGACACCAGCAGCGCGTAGTTGCGCATCGACAGGCAGTTGCCGACGGTCCGCGCGATGGGCAGCCCGAACTTCGCCCGCTCCGAGCAGATCCGCAGGTCGCAGGCCGCGGCGATGGTGAGCCCGCCGCCGGTGGCGTACCCGTCGACGACGGCGATCGTCGGCACCGGGATGCGCTCCACCGCGTCCAGCACGGCTTCCACCCGCCGCTCGTAGTCGTGCCCGGCGGCGGCGCCGTCGAACTCGCGGAACTGGGCGATGTCGGTTCCCGCGACGAACGCCTCTCCCCCGGCGCCGCGCAGCACGGCGACCCGCACGTCGGGTTCGGCGGCGACGCGCGCGCAGAACTCGGCGAGTTCGTCGTACATCCGCCAGGTGAGCGCGTTGCGGGCTTCGGGCCGGTCGAAGGTGGCGGTCGCGACGGCGCCGTCGACGTCGATGCGCACCCGCCCGCTCATGCGACGGCTCCTTCGGCGCGCAGGGCGCGGATCTCCTCGTCGGTGCGGCCGGTGGCGCGCAGCAGTTCGTCGGTGTGCTCGCCGAGCCCTGGCGCGGCGGTGCGGATCCGCCCGGGGGTGCCGCTGAGCTTCACCGGGATGCCGAGCGAGCGGATCGGGCCTTCGTCGGGGTGGTCGAGTTCGACGACCATCTCGCGGGCGAGCGTGTGCGGGTCGGTGCAGGACTCGGCGTAGTCCCGGATGGGCCCGGCGGGCACTCCGGCGTCGAGCAGCAGCTCGATCCACTCGTCCGTGTCCCGGCCGCGCAAGGTCGCGGTGAGTTCGGCGGCGAGGGCGGCGCGGTGCCGGACCCGGTCGGTGTTGGTGGCGAACCGCGCGTCGGCGGGCAGGTCCGGCCGGTCGAGCACTTCGCACAGCCGCAGCCACAACCGTTCGTTGTTGGCGCCGATGGTGAGGTGCCCGTCGCGGGTGGGCAGCGCTTCGTAGGGCGCGTTGACCCGGTGCGCGGAGCCGAGCCTGCCGGGGGCCTTGCCGGTGGCCCACAGCTCGGCGGTCTCCCAGACGGACAGGGCGAGGGCCGCGTCGTACAGCGAGGCGTCCACCGCCTGGCCGAGTCCGGTGGTGGCCCGGGACAGGCAGGCGCTGAGGATGCCGACGGCGCAGAACAACCCGGCGGACAGGTCGGCGACGGGCACCCCGGACTTGGTGGGTGGCCCGCCGGGTTCGCCGGTGACGCTCATGATTCCGCTCATGGCCTGGGCGATGAGGTCGTAGCCGGGGCGCCGCGCGTACGGCCCGGTCTGGCCGAAGCCGGACAGCGAGGCGTGGATGATCCGCTCGTTGTGCTCGCGCAGCGCCGGGTGGTCGACGCCGAGCCGGGCGGCGACGCCGGGCCGGAAGCTCTCCACCACGACGTCGGCGTCGCGCACCAGCCGGTAGAAGGCGTCGAGCCCCGCGGCCGTCTTGAGGTCGAGCGCGATGCTGCGCTTGTTCCGGTTCACCGCGAGGAAGGCCGCGCTGGTGCCGCGGGGCAGCCGGTGCCCGGTGGCCTGGCGGGTGGCGTCGCCGCCGAGCGGTTCGACCTTGATCACGTCGGCGCCGAGGTCGCCGAGCAGTTGGCAGCAGTAGGGCCCGGCCATGACCTGGGTCAGGTCGAGCACGGTCAGGTTCTCCAGCGCGAACGTCATCGTTGCCCGCCGATCTGTGCCGTTGTGCGGCACGACCTGTCTGTGACGGCATAACCGTACGAGCCACGCGAAGTCGCGGTCAAGGTTCGGCAGAACCCCAGGTGAGAGCACGTGACCCCATGTGCCTTAGATCACATATCGACTTCCGGCCCACCTGAAATACACAGCCCGGGTGTGGCGATTCACCGGGCGGGAGAAGGTCGAGCAGTGGCAACGAGAGGCCGGTTGGAGCCTTGATCAGCCTCCAGCGACGTTCCCCCGGACATGAATCACGTCGCGTTGTCACAGGAGACTCGGATGAGCCACATCGTCGTCGCACTCTCGGTCGAAGCCGTCGGACTGTTCGCCATCGCCGGGGCGATCACCGCGTGGACCCGCTCGGTCCTGCGGGCCACCCCGCGCTGAAACCGCATCCGCGAACACAGCAGAGCCCCGCTGCCAGGCACGGCAACGGGGCTCTGCTGTGTCCGGAGTCAGCACTTGGGCTGCGTCCGGAGTCGGCACTCGGGCCGCGCCCGGAGTCAGTCCTTGGCGCCGACCAGCACCTTGGCCTCCTCGTGGTCCACGGCGGTCGGCGGCGAGCCGGGCAGCCGCTTGCCCGCGGACTCCTTCGCGAAGTAGATCGCGACCGCACCGATCACGCCCGCACCCATCAGGTAGTAGGCGGGGACGTCCAGGTTCCCGGTGAGCGCGATCAGCGCCGCGATCACCGTCGCGGTCGTGCCGCCGAACAGCGACACCGAGATGTTGAACGCGATCGACAGCCCGCCGTAGCGGATGTCGGTCGGGAACAGCGCGGGCAGCACCGACGGCGAGGTGGAGTTGAAGCACAGCAGCATCAACCCCATCAGCATCAGGCCGCTGAACGTTGCGACCGTGCCGCCCGCCTTCAGCAGCATGATCGACGGGATGGCCAGCACCACTAGCAGCACGCAGCCGGTGTACATGATCGGCTTGCGCCCGATCTTGTCGCTGAGCCGTCCGATGAACGTGATCAGCACCATCGACACCAGCAGCACGATGATCTGCAGCACCTCGGACATCGTGGACGAGGTGCCCGCGTGCCCGTTGTCGGGCAGCGTCTGCGTGAGGTAGGTGGGCATGTAGCTGGTCAGCACGTAGTTGGTGACGTTGAAGACCAGCACGATGCCACCGCAGACCAGCATCGCCGGCCAGTGGTTGACGAAGATCTTGCGGAACTCCGCCAGCGTCTGGTTACCCTCGCGCCCCTCGGACTCCGCGGCGATCTTCGCGAACGCCGGGGTCTCCTCCAGCTTCATCCGGAGGTACAGCCCGATGCCGCCGATCGGACCGGCGATCAGGAACGGGATGCGCCAGCCCCAGGCCAGCAGGTCCTCTTCGCTGAGCAGCAGCTCCAGACCGGTGGCGAAGCTGGCACCCAGCGCGTAGCCGGTCAGCGTGCCGAACTCCAGGAAGCTGCACAGGAAACCGCGCTTGCGGTCCGGCGCGTACTCCGCGATGAAGGCCATCGCGCCGCCGTACTCACCACCGGTGGAGAAGCCCTGCAGCAGCCTGGCCAGCAACAACAGCATCGGCGCCGCGACGCCGATGGCGTGGTAGTCGGGCAGGATGCCGATGATGAACGTGCTGATCGCCATCATGATGACGGTCAGCGACAGGACCTTCTGCCTGCCGATCCGGTCGCCGAGCGGCCCGAAGAACAGCCCACCGAAGGGCCGCACCAGGAACGCCGCGGCGAAGGTGCCGAGCGTGGCGATGGTGCCCATCGTCGGCGAGAGGCCGGCGAAGAACACGCTCTCGATCTTCACGGCGAGGTAGGAGTAGACGCCGAAGTCGAACCACTCCGTGACGTTGCCGATCGCGGCCGCACCGACCGCCCGGCGAATGACACCCGGTTCAGTGACCGTCACGTCCTCTACCGAGAAGTCGTCCGATTCCGCGTTGGACGAGCTTGCCCCTGACAAAGAGAACACCCCTCTTATCCATTCTCGTCGCCCACCCCCGGGGCGACTCGTCGAGGCTCCTGCTCGACAACTCTTTTTCGACCTTGGGGAGACACCTTAGTGCCCCGAACGGGTCAACCGAAATCCGTCCCTTGAAATTCATCCGCGCATTCGTTCGAATAGTCCGATTTGCACTTTACTCGCCGCCACCTGGCGACTTGGACATTCAAACCTAAGTTCACATAGCGGTCGCCGTTCGGCCGAGCGGGATGTACGCACAGTGATCGACCATTTCGTGATCGACGTCTCCGAACTTCGGTTCGAAACTTGTCACTAATAGTGAGAAATTGCGCGTGCAGTTCCACCGATCTAGCGATCGAGAACCCCGATCCGGGGACGATCACCTACTTTCGTACGCCCCGTACGCAGCATTGCTCGGCCTCCAAGATCGGTGCTAAAAAGTGGAAATCAACTCCTGAGTCCGGCCGCTCGACCGCGCCGCCGACGAACTCGGGAATCGTGGCCGCGATGAGGGGAAATCGCCGTCGCACCGACCACCGGTCGAACCCGGATCCGACCGCGCACCGCCGGTCCGGCCCGCACTCCCGGACCACCACCGCACAACTGGGGGCTCCACCGTGAAGCAACCGCTGTCGTTCCACGTGCTCGGGCCGCTCTCCGTCGGATACGGCGGCCGCTGCCTGGACATCCCCGGCGCCAAGCAGCGCATCCTGCTCGCCGCACTCCTCGTCAAGTTCGGCCAGGTGGTGTGCGTGGACGAACTCGTGGACCGGATCTGGGGAGCCCGACCACCCTGTCGACCGCGCCGCGCACTGCACACCTGCCTGACCAGGCTCCGGCACTCCCTCGCGGACCTGCCGGACGCACCGGGGCTCATCCGCACTTCCAACGCCGGGTACTCCGTGCACGCCTCGGCCGAGACGCTCGACTTCGCCCGCTTCACCGACCTGCTGGGACGAGCGCGGGCCGCGGGCGCCGCCGCGGACCTGCCCCGCGAATCCGCGGCCCTCGGCGAGGCGCTGTCGCTGTGGCGCGGCGAGCGCGCGCTACCGGACGTCGCCTCCGACTCGCTGCACCGCGACGTGGTGCCCGGGATGCACCAGCTGCGCATCGAAGCGCTGGAACGGCGCGGCGAGCTCGAACTGGAGCTGGGCCACCACCGCGAACTCGTCGGCGAGCTGCGCGCGCTGACCTCCGCGCACCCCTTCCACGAGCGGTTCTGGCAGCAGCTGCTGCTCGCGCTGTACCGCTGCGGCCGGAAGGTGGAGGCGCTGCTGGCCTACGCCGAGCTGACCTCGCACATCCGCGAAGGGCTCGGCGTCGAGCCCGGGCCGCAACTGCGCGACCTGCACCTGGCCATCCTGCGCGACGACCGCGTTCCACCACTTCACACCGCGTCGTAGCTGCCCGGGCCGCAGCGGCCCAGGTCGGAACGCTCGACGTCGGAACGGCCCGCAGTGGAACGGTCCGCCTCGGAACGGCCCACGTCAGCACGGCCCACGTCAGCACGGCCGGGGTCGAGGCGAGCACCGTCGAGGCGGGCGGCGTCCCGGTGAGCGGGGCGTCGCCCCGGCTCCTCCCGGCACGCCGCACCGCTCGACCGCTCCGCGCCATCCGGGTCCGCGCCACCCGGCCCCGCGGAGTCCGCCGCATCGGCCGACCGGCTCGATTCCACCGAGCCGCGCCGCCGCCAGTACACGAAGCCCAGCACCACCAGCACCAGCACCGCCACGGCCGGGATCGCCCCGAACGCCCCGGCCAGGCGCGAGTACGAGGCGCCCGCCAGGTAGCCCACGCTGCCCTCACCGCAGGCCCAGACCACCCCGGCCAGCGCGCTCCACGGCGCCATCCGGCGGTAGGACAGCCCCGACGCGCCGATCAGGTGCGGGGCCACCGAGCGCACCAGCGGGACGAACCGGCACGGCACCAGCGCGGGCCCGCCGCTGCGGCGGAACAGGTCGCTCGCCCGGTCCCACGCGCGCGGGACGCGACGCGCGAACCGGGTCTCCCGCAGCCGGGGACCGAGGTGGTAGCCGGTCCAGTAGCCGAGGGCGTCCCCGCACACCGCGCCGACCGAGGCGGCCAGCACCACCGCCCACGGTTCCAGCGTCCCCGCGTAGACGAGCGCGCCGGCCACGAGCAGCGGCCCCAGCGTGGGCACGAACGGGCTGATCACCAGGATGCCCTCGGTGAACACCAGTCCGGCGAGCAGGCAGTACGCGGCGAGCGGCGGCAGGTGCGACAGCCAGTCGGCCGGTGACGGCATCAGCGGTCCTCCGCGGCGGGGGCGCGCAGGTGCCAGACGTGCGCGGGCGGCAGGTTCCACCACACGGTGGAACGGCCGACGCCGCAGCGCTCGACGAACTCGCGCTCCACCGCCATCGCGGCCCGGTGCCGCCGGGACTCCTCCCGGCCGCTCACCAGGGTCCGGGCCCGCTGCGTGCCCAGGTAGCCGAAGAAGGTGAGGTGCCCGCCGGGCACCAGCAGTTCGAGGTGCCGGTCCAGCAGCGCCCGCACCTCCTCGGGTTCGAAGTTGGTGAACGGCAGCCCGGAGACGACCACGTCGTAGCGCGGTTCCAGCGGCGCGTCCAGCACCGAGACCTCGTGCAGCGCGATCCGGTCGGCGACCGCGGAGAGCGCGAACTCGGTGCGCAGCGCGGTGTCGAGCATCCGCACGTAGTGCGGGTTGACCTCGACGACGTCCAGCCGGTCGGCGGGCCCGATCCGGTCGGCGAGCTCCCGCGTCACCACCCCGCTGCCCGCGCCCACTTCGAGCACCCGGGTGGGCGGCCGGTGCTGCGGTGGCAGCAGCGGGTCGGCGAGGCGGGCCGCGAGCCGTCGGCTGCTGGGCGCGATCGCCCCGGTGACGCGGAAGCTGCGGAACGCCTCGCGGGAGAAGGCGAACCGTCCGGGCGGCGTGCTGCCGCTGGTCTGCACTGGGTCCACGTCGATGCACGCTACTGGCGGGATCGGCGGCCACCATCGGTCTGTCGGCCACGGAGATCCGGTACGAAAGTAGGGGGTTTCCGCTGCCTATGCTCGTCCCTCGTGGCGACGAAGCGGAACCCGGTGGCGGTGGCACCACCCCGTGCGCGGTGGTGGGCCGAGGCGGCGGTGCTCGTCGCGGTCTCGCTGCTGTCCGCGCAGGAGGCGTACGTCCGGGCCGGGGGCGTGCTGCTGAGCCCGCAGGTCGGGGCGGTGCTGCTGGCGGGGCTCGCCCTGGCGTGGCGCGGGCGGAACCTCTCGGTCGCGGCGGTGCCCGCGGTGCTGGTGGCCGCGACGCTGGGCACGGTGCTGCCGCTGCTGGTGGTGCTGTACTCCTGCGCGAAGCGCGGCAGGCTGGTGGTGGCGGCGGTGTGCGCGGCCGCGGCGATGGGCGGGAACCTGTTGCAGCCGCAGCAGTCGTTGTGGGGCACCCGGGTGTACGGCCCGCTGCTGCTGCTGGTGGCGGTGGTGGCACTGGGCATGTGGGCGGGCGGCCAACGCCGGCTGGTGGCGAGCCTGGCCGCGCAGGTCGACCACCTGCGGGTGGAGCGGGAGCTGCGCGCCGAGCAGGCGCGGCTGACCGAGCGCGGCCGGGTCGCGGCGGAGCTGCACGACTCGCTGGCGCACTCGTTGAGCGTGCTCGCGCTGCACACCGGCGCGCTGCAACGGCATTCGGACGAGCTGCCCCCGCAGGTCGCGGACCGCATCGACCTGCTGCGGGCGACGTCGACGGAGGCGTTGCGGGACCTGCGGGACGTGCTGGCGGGGTTGCGCTCCCCGGACGGGGGCGGTGTTCCGGAGCCGCGTCGGATGCGCGATCTGGAGGCGCTGTTCGCGGAGGCGCGGGCCGCCGGTCAGCAGGTGGACGCGGAGGTGTCCGGCGATGCCGCGGCGCTGCCGTTCAGCCACCGGCTGGCGATCTACCGGCTGGTGCAGGAGGCGCTGACCAACGCACGCAAGCACGCGCCGGGTTCGGCCGTGCGCGTCCGGGTCCGGCACGGACCACCGGAGTCCACTGTGGACGTGAAGAACGAGGTGGGCGCACCGGTGGAGCGCGACGCGCCGAGCGGCTACGGCCTGGTGGGGCTGGCCGAACGGGTCGAGGCGCTGCACGGCACCCTGGAGCACGGTCCTTCGGGCACCGGCGGCTGGCGGCTGTCGGCGCGCATCCCGGCCCCCGCCCACTCCTCGGGAGCAGCATGATCCGCACGCTGATCGTGGACGACGACACGCTCGTCCGCCTGGCGCTCGCCGACATCCTCACCGACGCGCCGGGCATCACCGTGGCCGGGCAGGCCGCGGACGGGCTGGCGGCGGTCGAGCAGGCCGCGGCGCGCCGGGTGGACGTGGTGCTGATGGACGTGCGGATGCCGAAGCTGGACGGCATCCAAGCGACCGAGCGGCTGCGCGCGCTGCCGGACCCGCCGCAGGTGGTCACGCTGACCACCTTCGACCTCGACGAGTACGTGTACGGCTCGCTCGCCGCCGGTGCCGCCGGGTTCCTGCTCAAGGACAGCGAACCCGCCGAGATCGTGCGCGCCGTGCAGGTCGTCGCGAGCGGGCAGGCGATGCTGCACCCGGCGGCGGCGCGCAGGCTCGTCGACCACTACCACCGGGGCACCGGGCCGGATTCCACCTCGGCGCGCTCGAAGATCGAGCGGCTCACCCCGCGCGAGCGGGACGTGCTGCGCCGGCTGGCGGCGGGCGACGGCAACGCCGAGATCGCGACCGCGCTGGGCATGCGGGAGAGCACCGTGAAGGCGCACGTGAGCCGCATCCTCGCCGCGCTCGACGTGGGAAACCGGGTGCAGGCCGCGCTGTGCGCCTGGGTCGCCGACCGGGCGGGCTGACCCGCTCGGCTCGGATTCGACGTCGCGGCACGGATTCCGCACCGCCGCGACGGCCGTTCTCCTGCGGTGAAACAGCTTTGAAGGCGGACTGAAACCGCCGCCCCCTAGCGTCGGGTCCCGTTGGGCCTCCGACGGATTGGGAGCGGTCGATGCAGCACTCGGATGTTCCGGTCATCTACCCGGACGTGGACGTGATCCGGCGAATCCAGGAACTCGTGGTCCTCTGCTCGCTGCTGCCGCCGGACGGCAAGCTGCGCGAGGTGCTGGAACTCGCGCTCGCGCTGAACGAGGAGCCTACCCTGACCCGGCTCACGCCGGTCACCGACCTGCACCCCTTCACGACGCACAAGTGGCTGGAGTCGCTGTGGTCGCCGGAGGGACTACCCGAGCAGGAGAAGGAGGTCGTCGCCTGGCAGAACGAGAACGACAACATGAGCCGAGCGCTCGTGGAGTTGAAGAACGCGGAGGCGCAGCTGGGGTTCGCGCTGGCGGCCCGGCTGCCCACCGAGCAGTCCGAATGATCCGAGAGAACAGCACTCAGGAGGAGATCATGTCCGACACCATTCTTCGCCAAGCCGTCATCGACGCCGAGTTCCGCTCCGCGCTCATCGCGGACCCCGCCGCCTTCGGCGTGGAGCCGGGTGACCTGCCCGACGCGGTCGAGGCCGTCGACCAGGACTCCCTGGACTTCTGGACGAAGGGGATCGCGGCCAACGAGGTCGTCGCCTGCGCCAGCACCTGCAGCGCCGGCCCGTTCACGTTCGCGTGCGACGGCTCGACCAAGTGAGCTGAGCATCGACGCGGTGAGCCTCCGGGCTCGCCGCGTTTCCTCGCCCACCACCGACCGGGGACAGGTGTTGATGCAGACCGACCGAGCACTCGATCTGGCGGCCCGCGCGAGCAACTTGGACGAGCGGCTGCGCGTCGTCACCGCGCTGCGCGACTCCGGACGGCCGCCGGCGGCGGCACCGCCCGATCCGGTCGAGCGGTGGCGGCTGGACCGGGTCGCGGGGCGGCTCGCGGGGAAGTTCGCGCAGGAGGCCGAGAACCGGGCGCAACCGACCGAGCACACCGCCGAGGAGCTCGCCGCGGCGCTCACCGCCTTCCGAGCCGTCGAACTGGACCCGACCGGTCCGGGGCTGCCCGAACTGCTGGAGGAGCTGCACGCCGCCTGGTTGCCGACCTACCGCGACGCGGTGCTCGGCTGGGATCCGGCGCACTCCGACCCGCGGGCGACCTGGCGGGACACCGGGGTCTACTACGGCGAACTGGCCACCGCCTGCGAACCGTTCCTGGTGGAACTGGGGCGCAGGCTGGAGAAGGTGCGGGCCGAGCTGCCGGAGTCGATCGGGCCGAACCTGGTCGACGACCTGCAACGCCACCTGCACGGCCGCTTCTCGCTGGCGCTGGCCTGGGTGGTGGAGGCCGAGGCGAACCTGCACCGGGCACGGCGCGGGCTCGACCGGGAGCGGGCGGGCGAGGCCGACTACCTCGCCTACTTGGACGCGACCTTCTCCGATGCCGCCACGTACCACGCGTTCTTCCTGGAATACCCGGTCCTGGGGCGCTGGCTGGCCCACCTGACCGAGCTGGTCACCGACTACGGGACCGAGCTGCTGCGCAACCTGGCGGCGGACGCCGCGCAGCTCGGGGCGGAGCTGTTCGGCCGGACCATCGCCGAGTTCCGCTCGCTGCGGCTCGGCAACGGGGACTACCACGCGGGCGGGCGCAGCGTGGCGGTGGTGACCGTCGAGCTCGACGACGGCGAGACCGGGACGGTCTACTACAAGCCGCGCTGCCTGCGCTCGGAGGCGGGCGTGCAGGTGGTGCTGGACCGGCTGCGCGAACGGGACGTGGTGGGTTTCGCCGCGCGCCCCGTGCTGGTGCGCGACGGCTACGGGTACGAGGCGGCGATCCCCGGCGGCCGCAACGAGACCGGCAGCGCCGAGGCGGCCGCGCACGTGTACCGGGAGCTCGGCGGCTACCTGGCGCTGTTCTACGTGCTCGGCGGCAGCGACCTGCACTTCGAGAACATCATCGTCGCGGACGGGCACGCGTACGTGTGCGACGGCGAGACCGTGTTCGACGCGTCGCCGCTGGGCCGCGGGGGCAGCGGAACGGTGCAGGACTCGGTGTTCAAGACGGGCCTGCTGGAGTGGCCGCGCGCCGAATCCGCGGACGGGCCGGAGCAGATGCGGCTGAGCGGCTACACCGGCGGGGAGAGCTACGAGATCCCGATGCCGATCCCGGTGATCACCGGTGAACGGCTCAACTTCGCAGCGACGGTGCGGAACCGCTCGGGCGTCCGGGTCGAGCTGGACGCCACCAACCGGGTGTTCCTGCACGGCGAGCTCGTCCACCCGCAGGACCACCTGGAGTCCATCATGGACGGTTTCGACCGGGTGCACGAATGGCTGGAGCACAACGCGGACGAGGCGGTCGCGCTGCTGTCGGCGGCGTTCGACGGCGCCTCCGCGCGGTTCCTGAACTGGAGCACGCAGATCTACGCGCAGCTGCTGGCGTCCGCGCGGCACCCGAAGTGCCTGGCCGACCCGATCGAGGTCGACCTGCTGCTGAACACGGTGCGCACCTTCCCCCGGGACTGGGACCGGACCGCGGTGCTCTCGACCAGGGAGACGGCGTCGATGTGGCGGCTGGACGTGCCGATCTTCACCGTCGGGGTGAGCGACGTCCACCTGGTGCACGACCACGCCGAACGGCTGCCGACCACCCTGAAGCGGTCCCCGCTGGACGGCGCCGCGAACCGGATCCGCGGCCTCACCGCGCAGGACCGCGCGCGGCAGGCCCGCTACATCGCGGCCAGCCTGTCGCACGACGAGATCAGCAGCCCCGCGTTCGTCGCCACCGCGCTGGACTACGCGGTGCGGGTCGGCGAGCGGTTGTGCTCGATGATGCTGGAACCCGGTGCCGCCGCGCCGTGGAAGTCGTTCGGCCGGGTCGACGGCGTGCTCGAATCCGTGGACATCGACGCCGACCTGTACACCGGCACCGCGGGCGTGGCGCTGTTCCTCGCCTACCTGGACGACCTGGTGCCGCGCCCCGAGTTCCGGCAGGCCGCGCGCCGCGCGCTGGAGCACGCCACCGGCACCCCGCCGCAGCGCACCGGCGCGTTCGCCGACATCGGCGGCCGGCTCTACCTGCTCGCCCACCTGCACCGGCTGTGGGGCGAGCAGGAGCTGGTGGACCGGGCCGTGGAGCTGTGCGACGGCCTGCCCGGGCTCATCGACGCCGACACCCACCTGGACGTGCTGCACGGCGCAGCCGGGATGATCCCGGTGCTGCTCCAGCTGGAACCGCTGCTCGGGGACGAGGCGCTGACCTTGGCGCACCACTGCGCGGCCCACCTGCTGAGCAGCGCCCGCGACCGGGGCGACGCGCTCAGCTGGCCGTCCAACACCCCGGAGCACGCGCGCGACGACATGACCGGCTTCGCGCACGGCGCGGCGGGCATCGGCTGGGCCCTGGTCCTGCTGGGCACCCGCACCGGCCGGGAGGACTACGTCGTCGCGGGCCGGCGCGCCTTCGCCTACGAGGCGCGGCACTTCGACACCGGCGAGCAGGACTGGTACGACCTGCGCTACGACACCGGCCAGGTCGCCAAGAACGGCCACCACTTCTCCAACGCGTGGTGCAACGGGGCCGCCGGGATCGGGCTCAGCCGCATCGCCGCCTGGGCCCTGCTGGGCGAGGACGACGAGGAGCTGCTGCGGGAATCCCGGTACGCGCTGGGCGCGACCGTGCGGAACTTCCCCCGGCTGAAGAACCACACGCTGTGCCACGGCACCTCCGGCAACTCGGAGCTGCTGCTGCGGTACGCGCTGCTGCGCGCCGACCCCGCGTTCCGGTTGGAGGCGAACGTGCAGGTGCGCGAGATGTGGCGCTCGCTGGACGATGCCGAGCACGGGCTCGGTGAGCAGAGCGCCGACTTCTTCCCCGGGCTGATGCTGGGGATCTCCGGCTACGGCATGCACTTCCTGCGCATCGCGCACCCGGATCGGATTCCGTCGGTGCTCATGCTCGACCCGCCGCCACCGCGGCCCTGAGCCGCTTCCCGAACCCCTCCCACCTCGAATCCGGCATCCCAGCGCCCCGGCGGGCACCGGCCCGCCACCCGCAACGGACGAAGGAGCCCGCCATGACCGTCGAAGCCTGCAAGAGCTTCCTGCACGCGACCAGGCAGCAGCCGGAACTCGCCCAGCAGCTCAAGGCCGTCACCGGGATGAAGGAGGTGATCGCGCTCGGCGGCAGGCACGGCTTCGAGTTCACCGCGCAGGAGATGGCCGCGGGCTCGGCGGAGCTCGGCGCGGAGAGCGGCCCCGAGGTGGCCGCCGAAGAGCCCGTGACACCACGGGAAACGGCCTTCTACCACCACGAGTACGACCTGGCGGACGTGCCGGAACTCGCACCGCTGATCGACGAGCTGCCGCTGCTGAAGGTGCGGCCGCCGCTGGACATGGCCGAGTTCCACGCCCGGTTCCGCGCCGACGACCTGGACTCCACCTCGAAGTCCCCGTCCGATCCCGAGTTCCAGGAGTGGAACCGGCGGATGATGGCCGCGCACTGGCAGGACCCGGCGGGCGGCGGCGCGCGGCGGGACTTCCACCTGGTGAACCTGGACGAGCACATCGACCATCCCGGCTACCCCGCGTACTTCGCCGCCAAGACGCGGGCGATCCGGTTGCTGGAGGGCGTGTTCGGCGACGAGATCCGGTTGTCCGGCTCGATGTGGTATCCGCCGAACAGCTACCGGCTCTGGCACACCAACGAGAACCAGCCGGGCTGGCGGATGTACGTGGTGGACCTCGACGACGACTTCCCCGAGAGCGGCGGGACGTCCTTCTTCCGCTACCAGAACCCGGGCACCGGCGAGATCGTCACGCTGCCGGAGCGCCGCAGGATCGTGCGGTTCTTCAAGGCCGAGCAGGATCCCGCGAAGCTGTTCTGGCACTGCATCGTGAACCCGACCGAACGGCACCGGTGGAGCTTCGGCTTCGTGGTCCCCGAAGGGTGGCAGGACCGCCTGGAAGGCGTGCGCGCAGCGTGACGGGAGCACCGAGCGCCCCCGGCCGTTCGAGACCAGCGAGGAGCACCCGTGCGACGACTCCGGCGAGGCGACGAGCAGCGGCCTCCGCATCCCGCGGACGCTCCCGCGATCGTGGCCCGCGACGTGCACAAGTCCTACCGCGGGACGCCCGCCGTGCGCGGCGTGGACATCACCGTGGCCCGCGGCGAGATGTTCGGCTTCCTCGGGCCGAACGGCGCGGGCAAGTCCACCACGATCGCGATGATGTGCACCTTGGCGCAGCCCGATTCGGGACGCATCGAGATCGCCGGGTACGACGTGGTGCGGGACGCGCACCAGGTGCGCCGCAGGCTCGGTCTGGTGTTCCAGGAGTCGACGCTCGACCCGGACCTGACCACCGCGGAGAACCTGGGATTCCACGCCGACCTGTACGCGATGCCCCGGGCGCTGGTGGCCGAACGCGTCGACGCGATGCTCGACCTGGTCGGGTTGCTGGAGCGCCGCGGGGACCGGGTCGCCACGTTCTCCGGCGGGATGCGGCGCAGGCTGGAGATCGCGCGCGGCCTGCTGCACCGGCCGAGCGTGCTGTTCCTGGACGAGCCGACCGTGGGCCTCGACCCGCAGACCCGCGCCGAGATCTGGACCTACCTGCACCGGATCGCCGAGCAGGAGGCGACCACGGTCTTCCTCACCACGCACTACCTCGACGAAGCGGAGCGGTGCGACCGGCTCGCGATCATCGACGCGGGCCGGATCGTCGCGCAGGGCACCCCGGCGGAGCTGAAGTCCGTGGTCGGCGCGGACCGCATCGCGCTGCGCACCGGAGACGACGCCGCGGCGGTGCGGGTGCTGCGCGAGCGCTTCGACCTGGCGGCCACCACCGCGGACGGCCGGGTGCAGGTGCAGGTCGCCGACGGGGCTCGGTTCGTGCCGGTGCTCTGCTCCGGGCTGGACGTGCCGATCTTCGAGGTGACCGTGACCCGCCCGAGCCTGGACGAGGTGTTCCTGCACTACACCGGCCGAGCCATCCGAGATGAGCCCGTGCCCGCGCCCTGATCCCCCACGGCCGTCGAGGAGTCCGCGTGACCAGCACCGCACCGCCCCGGGCCGCAGCGACCCGACCGTCCGAAGACGACATCGGTCGACGCGGCAGGTTCGCGCAGGAGTGGCGGGCCGGCTGCATGGTGTGGCGGCGGGAGCTGCTGCACTTCCTGCGGGACCGCACCCGGGTCGCGGTGTCGCTGCTGCCGCCGTTCCTGTTCCTGTACGTGCTCGGCATCGGCCTGTCCCGGCTGCTGGCGGGCGGGGCCGGCGGGCCGCGGGCCGCGGCGGACTACCTGCTGTTCCTGTTCCCCGGCGTGCTGGTGATGGCCGCGCAGGCACCCGCCATCTCGGTGGGGGCGTCGATCGTGTGGGACCGGCAGACCGGGTTCCTGCGGGAGATGCTGGCGGCGCCGGTGTTCCGCGGCACGCTGCTGCTCGGCAAGTGCCTCGGCGGCGCGACGGTGGCGACCGCGCAGAGCGGGATCGTGCTGCTCACCGCGGGACTGGTCGGGGTGCCGTACGACCCGGGTCTGTTCGCGGTGCTCCTCGTCGAGATCGCGATCGCCGCGCTGTCGCTGACGGTGCTCGCCGCCGGGGTGGCGGTGGTGATCAAGCGGGTGCAGACGTTCAACACGGTGCTGTCCGTGCTGATCACGCCGCTGGTGTTCCTGTCCGGGATGATGTTCCCGATCAGCGCGATGCCCGGCTGGATGGTGGCGCTGACGGTGGTGAACCCGCTGACCTACGCGGTGGACGCGATGCGGCACGCCGTGCTCGGGCGGCTCGGGCAGGAGCAGTCCTCGACGATCTTCGCGCCGGTGGAGTGGGGCGGGTGGGAACTCCCGCCGTGGGTGGAGATCGCCGTGGTGCTCGCCTTCTCGGTGCTGGCGCTGGCCGCAATCAGCCGCCGCTTCGCCCGCACCGGGTGATCGGCAGGTTGACCTCGGCGTCCGCCGCCTGCTGGAGTGGGCGACGAGCGATGTCGAGTGGGGGACCGCCGTGTCGGACACCGTCGCACTGATCCTGTACGCCGCGACGCTCGCGTTCACCGGTTGGGCGATGCACCTGGTTCAGCGGCTGAGCGCGCGCGGAACGTTGCGCCGCAACAACTTCGTGGGCATCCGGACGCGGGCGACGCAAGCCTCGGACGCCGCGTGGGCGGCGGGGCACCGGGCCGCGGAACCGCGGATGCTGCAGGCCGCGCGCACCGGCTACGCCGCCGGGGTGCTCACCGCGGCGGCCACGGCCGCGCAAGTGCTGGGCGTCGTCCCGCTACCGGTGGCGCTGGCGGTGCCGACTCTGGGCCTGGTGCTGCTGCTCGTGTTCGCGCTGCACGGCGCGGTGGTAGCGAACCGGGCCGCCCGCGCGGCCGACGGCGGCCGAGCCCCGCGCCCCTGAGCGCCGGGGTCACGGCGCGTCCAGGCCGACGAACATGGCCTGGTGCAGGTCGGTGACGTGGCGGTGCGCGATGTCGGCGGCGGCCGCGGGGTCCCGGGCGCACAGGGCGGCCACCAGCTCGCGGTGATCGCGGTTCGACTCGCGCAGCTGCTCCATCGGGTAAGGCAGGTAGTAGCGGTACAGGTCGCGCAGCACCGGTTCGTAGTCCGCGGCGGCGGACGGGACGCCGGTGGCGGCGGCGACGGTGCGGTGGAAGACCTCGTCGAGCCGGTGGAACTCCGCCCAGTCCGCGGCCCGCTCCATCCGCTCGGTGAGCTCGTGCAGCTCGGCGATCCGGTCCGCGTCCGCGGCGCGGGCCGCCAGGTGCGCGAGCCCGCACTCCAGCACCAGCCGCTGGTCCACCAGCCGGTGGACCTCGTCGGCGGCGGCCCGGTACGCGTCGGTTTCGCGCACCGCGCTGCGGGCCGGTTCCGCCACCACGCGGGTGCCGCCGCCGCGGCCCGGCCGCCGCTCCAGCACGCCGTCCCGGCCCAGCGCGACCAGCGCCCGCCGCACGGTGATCTGGGACACGTCGAGGGCGGTGGCGATCGCGGCGTTGCCCGGCAGCCACTCCCCCGGCGCGAGCAGACCGAGGTCGACGGCGAGGGAGATCCGAGCGCGCACCGTGTCCACCGCCGACAACCTGCGAATTCCGGACAGCGCCGCCGAGGACAGCGCCGAGTCGGCGCCGACCGGTTCGTCCGGGTCAGATCTGGACATGATGCACAGCGTAATCGCACGTCAAGCGCAAAGTGGTCAAAGTGAACACTCTTGCCGGAGGGGTGGGCGCTGACCTATTTTCTTCCAGTCGCCCCGGCAGCCGTGCGCCGGTGCCACCCCGCCACCTGGAAACGAGACCCGATGCCCCGACCACTGCCGCTCGCGCTGGCGCAGGAACCCCCGCTGCCCGCGACCGCACCCCCGGACGAGTTCACCGCCCAGGTGGAGGCGCTGCTCGCCGAGCACCCCGGGACCCGGCTGGTGGCCTACCCGGAACTGCACCTGTGCGGCGTCACCGGCCCGGACCGGAACGCGCAGCTCACCGACGCCGCCGAACCGCTGCACGGGCCCCGCACCCGGCGGCTCGCCGAACTCGCCGGGGACCTCGGCGTGTGGCTCGCGCCCGGCAGCGTCTGCGAACGCGGCGCGGGCGGAGAGCTGTTCAACACGGCGCTGGTGTTCTCTCCCGAGGGCGAACTGGTCTCCTGGTACCGCAAGGTCTTCCCGTGGCGGCCCTACGAGCCCTACGACCCCGGCGACCGGTTCGTCGTGTTCGACGCGCCCGGGATCGGCCGCATCGGCTTCAGCATCTGCTACGACGCCTGGTTCCCCGAGGTGGCGCGGCACCTGGCCTGGATGGGCGCCGAGCTCGTGCTCAACCCGGTGCAGACCACCACCCCGGACCGGGCGCAGGAACTGGTGCTGGCGCGCGCGAACGCCATCACCAACCAGGTCTTCGTGGCGAGCGTGAACGCCGCCGCGCCCGTCGGCACCGGGGACGGCCTGCTCGTCGGCCCGGAAGGGCAGGTGCTGGCGCACGCCGAAGGCGCCGAACCCGGCGTGCTCGCCACCACGGTCGACCTCGACGAGGTGCGGCGGATCCGCACCGACGGCACCGCGGGGCTCAACCGCGTCTGGGACCAGTTCACCGCCGCCGACTCCCCCATCGCGCTGCCGCTCTACGACGGCCGCATCGACCCGCACCGCTGGCGCCCCGCCGGCCCGGCGCACGACTAGGAGCCACGCACATGCCCGGAAACGCACCGGTCCTGAACCGGTCGCTGCGACTGCACTCCGTCGTGCTGTTCGGCGTCGCCTACATGGCGCCGATGATCGTGCTCGGCACCTTCGGCGTCGTCGCCGAGGAGACCAGCGGATCGGTGCCGACCGCGTACCTGCTGGCGATGGTGGCGATGCTGTTCACCGCGCACAGCTACGGCAAGATGGCCGCCGCCTTCCCGGTCGCCGGTTCGGCCTACACCTACGCGCGGCGCACCCTCGACTCGCGCGCCGGGTTCCTGGTGGGCTGGGTGGTGCTACTGGACTACTTCTTCCTGCCGATGGTGATCTGGCTGCTCGGCGCCACCTACCTGCGCGCGCAGTTCCCGGACGTGCCGTTCGGGCTGTGGATCGTGCTGTTCATCGTCGCGACCACCGCGCTGAACGTGCTGGGCATCAAGGTCGCGGACAAGACGAACTCGGTGCTGATGTCGTTCCAGGTGCTGGTGATCGTGATCTTCGTGGTGCTGTCGCTGCGCCACGTGTTCACCACCTCCGGGACCGGGGCGCTGCTGAGCGCGGAGCCCTTCCTGAATCCGAGCACCACCGCCGCGGGCGTGTCCGCCGGCGCCGCGCTGGCCGCGTACTCGTTCCTCGGCTTCGACGCGGTCACCACGCTCACCGAGGAGACGGTGGACCCGCGGCGCACGATGCCGCGCGCGATCCTGCTCATCACGCTGATCGGCGGCGGCATCTTCGTCGTCGTCGCCTGGGCGACGCAGCTGGCGCACCCCGGTGCCGCGTTCGCCGACCCCGACTCGGCGGTGTTCGAGATCGCCCGCACCATCGCCGGGGACGCCGTCGCCGCGCTGCTGCTGGCCGGGCTGATCGTCGCCCAGTTCGCCTCCGGGCTGGCCGCGCAGGCCGGTGCGGCGCGGCTGCTGTTCGCGATGGGCCGGGACGACGTGCTGCCGCGCAGGCTGTTCGGCAGGCTGCACCCGCGGTTCCGGACGCCCGCGGTGAACATCGCGCTGACCGGCGTCATCGGGCTGATCGCCGTGTTCCTCGACGTGTCCACCTCCACGTCGTTCATCAACTTCGGCGCGTTCGTCGCGTTCACCTCGGTGAACCTGAGCGTGATCGGGCTGTTCGTGCGGCGGCGCAAGGCGGGCGAGTCGCTGTCCTGGTGGACGTACCTGCTGCTGCCCGCGGTGGGCGCGCTGATCGACCTGTGGCTGCTGGTGAACCTGGATCCGGCGGCGCTGCTGCTCGGCGGCTGCTGGCTGGTGCTCGGCGTCGGCTACCTCGCCTACCGCACCCGGCTGTTCCGCGACCCGCCGCCCGAGATGCAGCCGGAGGAATCGGCCCCCGCGCCCGCCGAAGCGTCCTGACCCCCGGGTGAGCGGCCCACCCGACCGGCAGCGTGGTCCGGTGGGCCGATCACCCGCGATCATGGGCCGATGGGCTTCGACTCCGCACCCGAGCTGATCTGGTACGCGAGCTACGGCTCGAACATGCACGCCGACCGGTTCCGGCACTACCTGGAAGGCGGCACCCCGCCCGGCGGCCGCCGCGCCTGCCCGGGCTCCCGCGATCCGCGGCCACCGCGGCGCACCGGCGGGCACCGGACGCCGGGCGGCGTGTACTTCGCGACCGAATCGCAGGTGTGGGGCGGCGGCCGCGCGTTCCTCGATCCCGAGCTGCCCGGCTCGGCGGCGCTGCGCGCGTACCTGGTGACGCCCGGGCAGTTCGCGGACGTGGTGGCGCAGGAGATGTACCGGGAACCCGGCGGGGACCTGGACCTGCGGGAGGTGCTGCGCACCGGGCGGCAGGTGATCGGACCGGGCCGCTACGAGACGCTGCTGCACGTCGGCGAGCGGGACGGGCACCCGGTGCTCACCTTCACCGCGCCGTGGTCCGCCGCCGAGGTGCCGCTGCTGGCACCGTCGGCGGAGTACCTGCGGATGCTGCTCGGCGGGTTGCGCGCCGGTCAGGGCTGGGACGCGCGCACCGCGGCCGAGCACTTGGCGGCGATGCCGGGCGCCCGCGGGAGCTGGCGCGCGGCGGACATCGCCCGGCTCGCCGACCGGCCCGAGGACTAGCGGCGGTCGAACAGCTCCGCCAGGTCGGCGCCGGAGAGCACCCCGGCCGGGTCGGGGAAGGTGCCGGCGGCGATCTCGCGCGCCTCGTGCACCAGTGCGCTCAGCGCGGCGCGGGCCAACGTCGACCCGAGGCTGATCCGCCGCACCCCCAGTTCCGCCAGGTCGGCCACGGACAGCGCGCGGGCCGCACCGACCGCGAGCACGTTCACCGGTGCCGTGACGGCCGAGCACACGGCGTGGATCGCCTCGGCGTCCGGCAGCGCGGGCGCGTACAGCACATCGGCCCCGGCCTCCTCGTAGGCCTGCAACCGGCGGATCGTGTCGGCCAGGTCCGCGCGGCCGTGCAGGAAGTTCTCGGCGCGGGCGGTGAGGGTGAACGGGAACGGCAGCTCCCGCGCCGCCGCCGCGGCCGCCGCGATCCGCTCGGCCGCGCGGTCCAGGTCGTAGATCGGGTCGTCGGCACGCCCGGTGGCGTCCTCCACGGACCCGCCGACGGCTCCGGCGAGCGCGGCCGCGCGCACCGCGTCGGCGGCGTCCCGCGGCTCGTCGCCGTAGCCGTTCTCCAGGTCCGCGGACACCGGCAGCTCGGTGGCCTCGGCGATCTCCCGCACGTTGTCCACCGCCTCGTCCAAGCTCACCTGGCGGGCCGCGTCGCGGCGGCCCAACCGGCTCGCGAGACCCCCGCTGGTGGTGCCCAGCGCGGTGTAGCCGAGCCCCGCCAGGATCCGGGCGGTGCCCGCGTCCCACGGGTTCGGGAGCACGAACGTCCCCGGCCCGCGGTGCAGCTCGGCGAAGGCGGTGGCGCGGCGGTGCTGTTCAGCGGCGGTGAGTTCCACGGGCGTCCTCTGCTTCGGTGACCGGTCCGCCCGCATTCTGACCCGCCGCACCGACAGCGGCGGCGCGCCACGCGTGTCGCCGCGACCGCCGATCTCGCGCCCGCGGTCCTCACATCCCCGCGCACTCCCGGCACGGGCAGTGCGGACAGCCCAGCGAGTGCAGGTACTTCGGCGCGCCCGCCGTCTTCTCGCACAGCAGGCAGGTGAGGTCCCCGTCGTCGGCGATGATCTCCTCGTACGGCACCGGCGTCATCCGGTCCGTCGAGTCGATGCGCTTGTGCGGGGCGCCGACGGCGACGATGAGGTGGTCGGTGACGGCGCCGACCGCGTGCGGCACCTCCCCTTCGACGAGGAACGTCTGCCCCGCACGGGTCTCGTGGATGCGCCCGCCGTAGGTGATGGTGCCGATGCCCGCGACGACGGTGAGCACGTGGTGCCCGGGATGGGTGTGCGGTACGAATCCGTGTCCGGCGGGCAACCGGATCAGGTCGGCGCCGATCTCGCCGTTGGTCGCCAGTTCGCGGCCGCTCGCGGCGGCGGTGCCGTGCATGGGGACTTCGAGCTCGGCGTGCTCCACGCGGAGCTCGGTGTGGTCGTCGTGGAGGGAGTTCTTCGCCCAGTCGGTGATCTGCAGCGGGTGTTCCACGTTCACTCCTCGTCCTTCGGGCGGGCCCAGACGACGCCGCCGAGATCGTGCCGTCCGGCGCGCAGCACGGAGCAGCCCACGAGGGCGTGCCCGTCGTGCCGCAGCCGGCGCATCCGGTTCCACCGGTCCACCCGGTGGCGGGTGCCGCCGGTGAGGAACGTCCACACCGGGCCGAGCGCCCAGGGCGCGGCTCCGGTGGTGGTCGGGCTCGCGTGCGGGAGCAGCAGCAGCCGGCCGTCCTGCACGGTGGTCTCCTCGCCGAACGGGACGGCGACGGCGGGGGCGCCTTCGGCGGCGGCCACGGCGGCGGCGAGGTCCACGTGGGCGGACAGCGGCCAGCAGGCGGTGAGGCGGGCGCGCCACCGGGTTTTCGCGGCGCTCCCGTCCTCCTCGTCGAGCCAGTGCTCCCGCAGGAAGTCCCAGGCCGCGCAGGCGTCGTCGCCGCCGAGCACCGGGGTCCGCGGCGCGTGCGCGACGAGCCTGCGCAGTTCCTCGTCGGCCGAGCGGGGCGCCTCACGCAGCATCGCGCGGGCGGTGGCGCCCGCGTGCGCGAGCAGCCGCGCGTAGCGGTCCGGGGGCTGCCGCCGCGCGGCGAGGCTCGCGCCCATCGCGGAGCGGCGCGGTTTCCCGGTGGCGGTCGCGCGGTACCCGCCCAGCCGCAGCACGGCGGGCCGCGGTTCGGCGCGGGCGCACAGGTCCCGCACCTCGTCCACGTCGGCGTCGGCGGTGACGAGCCCGATCTCCTGCCCCAGCGCGGGTTCCGCGACGCCCACGGCGGCGAACCGGCCGGTGAGCCCGGCGGTGCGCCAGCCGCGTTCGACCTCCAGCGGGTAGTGCTTCTCGCCGCCGCGGTTGATCCGCTCCGCGGTGCGCCCGCGCAGCACCAGCAGCCGGTCGTCCCGCAGTTCGCCGAGGTCGCCGGTGCGCAGCCAGCCGTCGGGGGTGAGCGCCTCGGCGGTGGCGGCCGGGTCCTCCCAGTAGCCGTCCATCAGGTCGGGGGTGCGGATCTGCACCTCGCCCGCGTCGAGCCGCAGTTCGGTGCCGGGCAGCGCTTCGCCGACGGGCGGGAACCGGTCCAGGTAGTGCTCGGTGAAGCCCGCGCCGTCGAACCTCGGTGCGGTGCAGCTGAAGTTGACGGCTTCGGTGAGCCCGTAGCCCTGCCGCAGCCGCGGCCCGTAGCGCCGGTGGAACCGGTGCGCGAGGTCGCCGGTGAGCGGGGCCGCCGCGGTGATCAGGTACTCCAGGTCCGGCGGCCAGTCCGGTGCGGCGTCGACCAGGTCGGACAGCAGCGCCGGGACGATCGAGGCGGTCCGCGCTCCGGCCGCGGCGAGGTCGGCGAAGTAGCCGGCCGGGTCGAACCGGGGGTGCAGCACGAGCGGCGCCCCGGTGAGGTGGGTGCCGAGCAGCGACAGCACCAGGGCGTTGCAGTGGTACAGCGGCAGGCATGTCCCATGTGGACGGTCCGGCGCGATCCCGTGCAGCGCGGCGGTCTTCGCGGCGTTGCCGAGCACGGCGGCCCGCCCGAGCCGCACGCCCTTCGGCCGTCCGGTGGAGCCGGAGGTGAACATGATGAACGCGAGCCCGGCGGCTTCCGGGTGCTCGGCCGCGAGCCCGGTGGTCCGGACGGTGGTGGTGCCCGCCTGCTGTTCGACGACGGCGCTCGCCCGCACGCGCCGCACGATCTCGGGCAGGTCGGTGCCGCGCGGCGCCAGCGGCACCGCGACCAGTTCGCGGTCGAAGCAGTCCAGCAGCACGGCGGCGAGCTCGGGCCCGTTGGGCAGCCGGATCACGACGCGCGCCCCGGGCGGCAGCGCGGCCAGTTCGGGCCGGTGGTTCATCGCGCGGGCTCCGTTCCGCCGCGCAGCGAGGCGGGGCGCAGGTCGGTCCAGTGCTGCTCGACGTACTCCAGCGCCGCGTCCCGGCCGGTCGCGTCGAGCACCACGTCCCAGCCCGCGGGCACCGCGGCGAACGCGGGCCACAGCGAGTGCTGGAGCTCTTCGTTGCGCAGCACCAGGAAAGTGCCGTCCTCGTCGTCGAACGGGTTCGTCATGGCCGCCGGTCCTCCTCGGTCGCGGTGTGGTGGCGCAGGTGTTCGCGCAGCACGGCGCCGATCTCGCCGACGTGCCGCGGCTGCATGATCCGGTGGTGCGGGTGGTCCAGGTGGTAGGTGGTGAACGGCCCGTCGAGGTGGGCGCGCCAGCGCTGCGGATCGGGGCCCTCGGACGTTCCGATGTGGACGGTGTCGCCGCTGCGGTGGCCCATCCGGTGGTCGCGCAGCAGGGCCGCGTTGTGCCGGGATCCGGTGACGACGTCGGCGACGTCCTGCTCGGTGAGGGCGGCGAGCGCGCTGCCCTCCCGGCGCAGCGCCGCGGACACCTCGGCGAAGGTGGGTTCGCCGGTGCCGTCCTGGTCGACGGAGGTGAGCAGCACGCGGTGGATCCGCGCCGGGTCGATCTCGTCCGCCGCGCCACCGGGTTCGGGCAGCGGCGGGTCGATGAGGCACAGCAGTCCGGCGTCGTCGCCGAGCCGTTCCGCCATCGCGTGCGCGACCACGCCGCCGAACGACCAGCCCACCAGGTGGTACGGCCCGTGCGGGTGCGCGGCGCGGAGTTCGGCGAGGTAGCGCTCGGCCATCTCGTCGATGCTCGCGGGCAGGTCGACGACGCCGCCGGCGCCGATGCCCTGCACCCCGAGCACCGGGTGCGCGGGATCCAGGTGGGCGAGCAGGCCGGCGTAGAGCCAGGCGAGCCCGCTGAGCGGGTGCACGCACACCACCGGCGCGGCCGTGCCGCCGGTCCGCAGCGGCACCAGGTGCCCGGTGGGTCCGGAGCCGGTGCGCAGCACGTGCTCCAGCGCGGCGGGGGTGGGTGCGGCGAACACGTCGCGCAGCTGCGGCCGGGTGCCGAGGCGCGCCGCGACCCGGTCCACGAGCCGCACCGCGAGCAGCGAATGTCCGCCGAGCTCGAAGAAGTTCTCCTCCGGCCCGACGTGCGCCACGCCGAGCACCTCGGCGAACACCGCGCTCAGCTCAGGCCCGGTGCTGTCCGTGTTCCCCGTGCTGCCCGTGCCCGCCGCCCGCTCGGGCGCGGGCAGCCGGTCGCGCAGCAGCTTCCCGTTGTCCGACAGGGGAAGCCGGTCGATGAGCAGCAGCCGGGACGGGATCATGTGCGCGGGCAGCCGCTCCACGAGGTGCGCGCGCACCGAGCCGAGGTCGGCGCCGGGGGCGACCAGGTGCGCCACCAACCTGCGGTCCTGCTCGTCGTGGTCGTGCACGGCGACGGCGGCGGCACGCACCTGCGGGTGCCCGGCGAGCACCGCTTCGACCTCGCCGAGTTCCACCCGGTGCCCGCGGATCTTGACCTGGTCGTCCTCGCGGCCGTGGAAGCGCAGCGTTCCGGCGGCGTCCCGGGAGGCGAGGTCGCCGGTCCGGTACATCCGGCCGCCGGGCGGCCCGAACGGGTCGGCGACGAAGCGCTGCGCGGTGCGGGCGGTGCGGTGCAGGTAGCCGGTGGCCACGCCGCGCCCGGCGAGGTAGAGCTCGCCGACGACGCCCGGCGGCACCGGTTCGAGCCGGGGGTCCAGCACCAGGCAGCGGGTGCCGCGCAGCGGTGTCCCGAGCGGCACGCCCGCGGACTGCGGGCCGGTGACCTGGTGCACGGTGGACCAGACGGTGGTCTCGGTGGGCCCGTAGCAGGCGTGCACCTCGCAGCCGAGCGCGCGTAGCCGGTCGGCGAGCGGACCCGGTACGAACTCACCGCCGACCACGACCCGCAGCCCGTCGAGCGCGGGCGCGGCGCCGTCGGCGGCCAGCAGCGCGTGCCACAGCGATGGCGTGGCCTGCACGATCGTCACCCGTTGCCGCACCAAGAGGGCGAGCAGCAGCCGCGGGTCGCGGACGGTGTCCCGCCCGGCGAGCACCACGGCGGCTCCGGTGGCCGGTCCGAGCAGCAGTTCGGGCACGGACATGTCGAATCCGGCGGGCGCGGCGGCCAGGATCCGCTCCCCCGGCCCGGGGCGCAGCCGGTCGCGCAGCTCGGCGAGCAGGTTGCGCACCGCGTCCTGCGGCACCACCACCCCCTTGGGCCTGCCGGTGGAGCCGGAGGTGTGCAGCACGTACGCGGTGCCGGGCGGCACCTGGGCGGGCGTGCCGGACAGGCGGGAGCAGCGCACCGCGCCGGTCCCGTCGTGGTCGAGCAGCAACCCGGGCCGGGCGTCGGCGAGCAGGTCCGCGGCGCGCCGCGGCGGCAGGTCCGGGTCGCACGGCAGGTAGGCGGCCCCGGCGGTGTGCACCGCGAGCACCGCCGCGACCAGGTCCGGCCCGCGGTGCAGCCGCAGTGCGACGAGGTCGCCCGGCCCTGCTCCGGCGGCGGTGAGGTCGGCGGCGATCCGCTCGACGCGCTCGGACAGGTCGCGGCGGGAGAGTTCGCGGTCCTCGTGGACCAGGGCGAGGGCGGCCGGGTTCCGGGCGGTGTGCTCGGCGAACAGCTCGTGCGCCGCGGCTCCCGGCGCTTCACCATCCGGTCCTTCGCCGGTGCGCAGCAGGGCGGCGCGTTCCGGTTCGCCGAGCACGGCGAGCGCCGCCACGTCCTGCCCCGGGTCGGCCGCGGCGGACAGCAGCAGTCGTTCCAGCCTGCCGATGAGCGCTCGCGCGGTGTCCGGGGTGAACAGCTCGGTGTCGTACTCGACCACGCCGCTGATGCCCGCGGGTTCGCCCGCCGCGTCGTGCCGGGTGCGCAGGCTGAACAGCAGGTCCATCCGGGAGGAGCCGCCGTGCAGGTCCAGCGGTGCGACGTCGGCGCCGGGCAGGTCGAACTCGGTGGGCGGGGTGTCCTGGAAGGCGAGCATCACCTGGAACAGCGGGTGGTGGGCCAGCGAGCGCGGCGGCCGCAGCACTTCGACGAGCTGCTCGAACGGCAGGTCCTGGTGGTCGAAGGCGTCCAGGTCGACCGCCCGGACCCGCCGCAGCAGGTCGCGGAAGGTGGGCCGCCCGGACAGGTCGGTGCGCAGCACCACGGTGTTCACGAAGCAGCCGACGGCGTCGTGCAGCGCGGCGTCCCCGCGCCCGGCGACGGGGGTCCCGATGGGGATGTCCGCGCCCGCGCCGTGCCGGTGCAGCAGGGCGGCGAGCGCGGCGTGCAGCACCATGAAGGGGCTGACGTCGTGGTCCCGGGCGAGCCGGGCGGCGGCCTCGTGCGTCGCGGCGCCGAACTCGACCTCGATGGTCTCGCCGCGGTGGGCGGACGCCGCGGGCCGCGGGTGGTCGGTGGGCAGCGGCAGCAGCTGCGGTGCGCCGCGCAGCACCTCGGTCCAGTGCTCCAGGTCGGATGCAGTGTCGATATCTCGTTGCCACAGCGCGAAGTCCGCGTACTGCACGGGTTCGTGCGACCAGTGCGGAGCCGCACCGCCGAGCCGGGCGCGGTAGGCCGTGGACAGGTCGCGGCTCAGCGGCGCGAAGGACCAGCCGTCGGCGGCGATGTGGTGCAGCAGCACCAGCAGCGCGTGCTCCGCGGGCCCAGTCTCGTACAGGGTGACGCGCAGCGGTGCCTCGGCGGCCAGGTCGAAGCGGTGCGCCGCGTCGGCGGCCATCCGATCGATCAGGTCCACTTCGGACAGTCGAACGTGCTCGAAGCGCACCTCGCCGGGCGGCAGGACGCGCTGCCACGGGCCGTCGTCCGCCTCGGCGATCGTGGTGCGCAGCACCTCGTGCCGGTCCACCACGTCCTGCCAGGCCGCGCGCAACGCCGCCGCGTCGAGCCGCCCGCGCAACCGGTGCGCGAACCGCAGGTTGTAGGTGTCGCCGAACTCGGCGAAGCCGCTGGTGAACCACAACCGGCGCTGCGCAGGCGAGAGCGGCACCCGCTCCGGGCGGCGTCCCGCGCGCAACCGGGGCCGGGCGGTCTCGCCGCGTTCGGCGAGGTGCCGGGCGAGGCCTTCGACGGTGGGCGCGTCGAACAGGGTGCGCACGTCGAGCTCCACGCCTAGCCCGGAGCGCACCCGGTTGATCAGCTGGGTGGCCAGCAGGGAATGCCCGCCGCAGTCGAAGAAGCTCTCGTCCACCCCGATCTCCGGCACGTCCAGCACCGCGGCGAACGCCTCCCGCAGGAACCGCTCCACCGAGGTGGCCGGTGGCCGCCCCGGCGCGCGGCCGGACTCCGGGGCGGGCAGCGCCCGCCGGTCCAGCTTCCCGTTGGGGGTCAACGGGATCTCGTCGACCGGCAGCAGGAACGACGGCACCATGTAGCGGGGCAGCAGCGCGGCGGCGTGCGCGAGCAGCTCCGTCGGCGCCGCGGCGGCGGCGAGCCGCACGTAGGCCACCAGCCGCGCTCCGCCGGGGCCGTCCTGCGGCAGCACGACGGCGCGGTCCACGGCGTCGTGGCGTTCCAGCGCGTGCTCGACCTCGGCCGGTTCGATGCGGAAGCCGCGCACCTGCACCTGCTGGTCGGTGCGGCCGAGGTGCTCCAGCGATCCGTCCGGCAGCGCGCGGCCCAGGTCGCCGGAGCGGTACATCCGGGAGCCGGGCGGTCCGAACGGGTCGGCGACGAACCGGCTCGCGCTCAGCCCGGGCCGGTTCAGGTACCCGAGCGCCACGCCGCGTCCTGCCACGTAGATCTCGCCAGGACAGCCCGGGGGCACCGGGCGCAGCGCGTGGTCGAGCAGGTGCAGCCGCACGTCGTCCAGCCCGGCGCCGACGACGCCGCGGGTCTCCGCCGGGTCGGTGAGCTCGGCGAACGTGCTGTGCACGGTGGTCTCGGTGATCCCGTACATGTTGATGGCGCGGAGGCCGTCGGCGGCGATGCGCCCGGCGATGCGCGCCGGGTCCAGCGGTTCGCCGCCGAGCACGACGCTGCGCACCGACGGCGGCTCGGCCCCGGCCTCGACCAGCTGGTAGTAGGCCGACGGCGTCTGGGACAGCGCGGTGACCCGCTCGCGCCGCAGCAGCTCGCGGAACTCGCGCGGCGACCGGCTCACGTCGAACGGGACCACGACGAGCCGCCCGCCGCGCCCGAGCGCGGCCCACAGCTCCCACACCGACATGTCGAAGGCGCAGGAGTGGAACAGCGCGTGCACGTCGTCCGGCCCGAACCCGAAGTGCCGATCGCCCGCGGCCAGCAGCCGGTGCACGTTGTCGTGCGTCACCAGCACGCCCTTCGGCCTGCCGGTCGAACCGGAGGTGTAGATCGCGTACGCCGGGTCGCCGGGCCGGATCGGCACGCCCAGGTCGGCGCCGGAGATCGCCGCGTCGTCGACGTCCTCGACCACCAGCACCTCGGCGGCGCAGGTGGGGGCCGTGGCGCGGGCCGCGACGACCAGGGCCGGTGCCGCGTCCGCAAGCACCTCGCGCTGCCGTTCGCCCGGGTGGTCGGGGTCCAGCGGCAGGTAGGCCGCGCCGGTCTTGAGCACCGCCAGCAGCGCCACCACCTGGTCGAGGCCGCGGGGTAGCGCCAGCGCCACCAGCCGGCCGCGCCCGGCACCTCGATCGGCCAGCAGTCGGGCCAGCCGGTTGGCGCGCGCGTTCAGCTCGCCGTAGGTGAGGCGCTCCTCCCCGCAGGACGCGGCCGGCGCGTCGGGCCGTGCCGCGGCGTGCCGCTCGAACAGCTCCGGCAGGGTGCCGCCGTCCCGGTCCGGCAGCGGTGCCGGGGTGCCGCGCTCGCCGGGCAGCAGCAGGTCCACGGCGCCGAGCGGCGCGTCCGGTGCGGCGCAGATCCGGTCCAGCACCGCGGCGAGCCGGTCCAGCAGCAGCCGCGCCGCGGCCTCGTCGGCGACGTCGGTGCGGTGGTCCAGCCGGAACCCGAGCCGCTCGCCGGGCAGCACGATCAGCGAGAGCGGGTAGTGCGTGCCGTCGTGCACCCGCATCCCGGTGATCCGCGGCCCGTCCGGCGCGTCCGCCCGCTCCGGCGGGTAGTTCTCGAACACGACGACGGTGTCGAACAGGTCGCCGCGCCCGGCGATGGCCTGCAGCCGGGCGAGGTCCACGTGCTGGTGCTCCAGCACGTGCAGCTGCTGCGCGCGCAGCGCGGCGAGCGCATCGGCGGTCCTGCGGTGCGGGTCGAGCCGCACCCGCACCGGCACCGTGTTGATCAGCAGCCCGACGATCTCCTCCACCCCGGGCAATTCGGCGGGCCTGCCGGACACGGTGGCGCCGAAGACCACGTCGTCCCGCCCGGTCAACGCGCCCAGCAGCACTCCCCAGCCCAGCTGGACCAGCGCGTTGGTGGTGACGCCGCGGGCGCGGGCGGTCGCGCGGAGCCGTTCGGTGGCGGCCTCGTCCAGTTCGCGGTGCGTCCGGCGGTGCGGCGCGGTGCTCGCGCCGGGCGCGGCCACCAGCGTCGGTTCGTCCACATCGGACAGCAGCGCCCGCCAGGCCGCCTCGTGCGCGTCCAGGTCCTGCGCGCCCAGCCAGTCGAGGAAGTGCCGGTACGGCACGGGTTCCGGCAGCTGCTCGCCCGCGTGCAGCGCGAACAGATCCCGGATCAGCACCGGCATCGACCAGCCGTCGAGCAGCACGTGGTGCGTGGTCAGCACGAACACGTGCCGGTCCGGCCCGGTGCGCAACAGCGCGGCCCGCAGCAGCGGCGGCTCGGCCAGGTCGAAGCGGCGCACCCGGTCGGCGTCCAGGTACCGGGTGACGTCGGCTTCGGCGGGCGCGTCCAGCTCGGTCCAGCCGACCTCGAACCGGTGCGGCCACAGCTGCACCGGGACGCCGTCGGCGCCGTGCCGGAAACCGGCGCTGAGCTGCGGGTGCCTGCGCAGCAGCGCATGCACCGCGCCGCGCAGCGCCGCCGCGTCCAACGCACCGGTGAGCTCGAAGGCGAACTGCACCAGGTACGGGTCGGTACCCGCCCGGTCGAACAGCGAGTGGAACAGCAGCCCCTGCGCCAGCGGCGGCACCGGCAGCAGCTCACCGCCGTCCTGCTCGCGGCGCCGCCGGGCCTCGGCGGCGAACTCGGCGAGCAGCGCGCACCACCGGTCGACGACCTCCGCGACCTGCCGCCGCGGCACGAGTTCGCCCGCCCACGACCAGTTCGCGGTCAGCTCCGGCCCGCCGTCCCCGTCGGTGATCAGCGCGTCCAGTTCGACGGCGTGGCTCAGCGGCAGGTCCGCGGGCATCGCGGACCCCAGCACGCCCGCTCCCGGGAGCGGCGCCCAATTCCGGTCGCCCGCGGTGTCGAACCGGCCAAGGTAGTTGAACCCGAGCAGCGGCCGGGTGCCCGCGGCCAGGACCGGCGCGGTCTGCGGGTTCAGGTACCGCAGCAGCCCGTGCCCGATGCCGTTGCGCGGCACCCGGTCCAGTTCGGCGCGAACCCGGTCCAGCAGTTCGTCGAGTCCGGCGCCGCGCACGTCGAGGCGCACCGGGAACGTGGTGGTGAACCAGCCGACGGTGCGCGCCAGGTCCTGACCGGGGTCGAACTCCTCGCGCCCGTGCCGCTCCACGTCCACCAGGACCGGCCCGTCGGTGCCGAGCCCGGCGGCGGCCTGCGCGAACGCGGCCAGCAGCAGCGTGTCCAGCGGGCAGCCGAAAGCGGTGGCGGCGTGGTGCACCAGCTCGCCGGTGACCTCGGCGGGCAGCGTGCGCGCTTCGTGCGCGCGGGTGGATTCCCGGTCGCGCTCCGCGTCCAGCCGCAACGGCAGTGGTTGCTCGGTGGACGCGATGTCCCGCCACAGCGGGAATTCCGCCTGCACCTCGGGGTGCCGGGCGCGGCGCTCCAGCGCGTGCGCCCAGTCGCCGAACGAGGTGCCGGCCGGTGCGATCTCCGGCGTCCGACCGGCGGCGAGCGCGGTTCCCGCCGCGCGCAGGTCGTCGAGCAGGATGCGCCAGGAGACGCCGTCCACCGCCAGGTGATGCGCGGCGAGCACGAGGATGCCGGGTTCGGGGGCCGCGTCGAGCCACACCGCCCGCACCGCGCTGCCGGACTCGGGATCGAGCTCTCGTTGCGCCGCAACCGAATGCTCCACGGCGAGCGCGATCAGTTCCGGTTCGGCGCGATCGCGGACGTCCACGCGCAGCGGCTCGCAGCGGGCCGGGCCGCCGATCTCCCAGGACCAGATCCCGTCCGTCGTGGACAGCCGCATGCCCAGCGCTTCGTGCCGGGCGAGCACCGCGTCCAGCACGGCCCGCAGCCGCTGCTCGTCGAGCCCGGCCGGAGTGCGCAGCACCGCGCACTGCGCGAACCCGGCGACCGCACCGCCCAGCTCCCGGAACCAGTGCATGATCGGCGTCAGCGGGAGCGGCCCGCGCTCCGCGGCCGGGCGCACCGGTGCGGGCGCCGCGGCCGGCGCCCCCGCGTGCCGCGCGAGTCCCGCGACGGACGGGTGGCGGAACACGTCGGCGGTGCCGAGCTCGAACCCGGCACGGCGGGCGCGGCTGGCGAACTGGATCGCGGTTATGCTGTCGCCGCCGAGCGCGAAGAAGTCGGCGTCCGACGGCACGTCCGCCACCCCGAGGACCTCGCCGAGCAGCTCGCGCAGCACCCGTTCCGCCGACCCGTCCGGCGCCGCGGGCTCGACCGGACCCGAGACCACGTCCGGCGGTGCGGGCAGCGCGGCCCGGTCCAGCTTCCCGTTGCGGGTCAACGGCAACTCCGGCACCGGCACGACCACCGCGGGAACCATGAACGGCGGCAGCAGCTCGGCCGCGCAGGCCGCGACCTCGGCCGCGTCCGGTGTCGCGCCGACGACGTAGCCCACCAGCCGCCGCGTGCCGGGCCGGTCCTCGCGCAGCACCGCCGCCGCCCGGCGCACCCGGGGCGCGGCGAGCAGCGCGGCCTCGACCTCGCCGAGCTCGATGCGGAAACCGCGCAGCTTCACCTGCCAGTCGGCGCGCCCGGCGAACTCCAGCAACCCGTCCGCGTTCCACCGCGCCAGATCACCGGTGCGGTACATCCGCTCGCCCGGCTCGCCCGCCGGGCAGGCCACGAACCGGTGCGCCGTCCCCGCCGGATCGCCGAGGTAGCCGCGGGCCAGTCCGGCGCCGCTCAGGTAGATCTCCCCGACCACACCTGGCGGCACCTGGCGCAGCGCGTCGTCGAGCAGGTGCACCCGCTTGCCGTCCAGCGGCGCACCGATCGGCAGCACCGCGGGCGGATCGGCGGGCACCGGGTAGCGGGTGGCGAACACGGTGGTCTCGGTCGGTCCGTACCCGTTGATCACGGTCAGGCCGGGCACCGCCTGCCGCACCCGCCGTGCCGCCTCCGGCGAGACGACGTCACCGCCGGTCCACACCTGCCGCACCCCGGCCAGGCAGCCGGGGTTCTCCGCGGCGAGCGCGCCGAACAGGCCCGCGGTGAGCCACAGCCCGGTGATGCGGTGCGCGGCGATCGTCTCGGCCAGCACGCCGAGGTCGGTGGTGCCGGGCGGCGCGGTGACCACTTCGCCACCGGTCAGCAGCGGCACCCACAGCTCCAGGGTGAGCGCGTCGAACGCGTGCGGGGAGTGCAGCAGCACCCGCTGCGCCGCGCCTTCCGCCCACCAGCGATCGGCGGCCAGCCGCACCAGGTCGCCGCGGGTGATCGCGACGCCCTTCGGCTCCCCGGTCGAGCCGGAGGTGAACATGACGCACGCCAGGTTCTCCGGGTCGAGCACCGGCGGCTCGGCTCCGGTCGAGCCGGGTTCCGGGTCGAGCACCGGCCCGATGTCCTGGAACCACGCGGAGAACTCGTCCGCGGCATCGGTGACCAGCACCTCCAGGCCCGCCCGCTGCGCGATGCCCCGCAACCGGCCGGGCGCGTCACCCCGGTGCAGCGGCACGTACGCCGCGCCCGCCCGCACCACGGCCAGCACCGCCACCACCAGGTCCGCCGAGCGGTCCAGCAGCAGCCCCACCGGCGTCGACACCCGCGTCCCGGCCGCGACCAGGCGGGCCGCGAGCCCGGCGGCGCGCGCGTCCAGCTCCCGGTAGGTCCACGCCCGGCCGGTGGCCGCCTCGCGCACCGCGATCGCGTCCGGGGCGCGGCGCACCCGCGCGGCGAACGCCTCCAGCACGTCCTCGCCCGGGGACGCCGGCGGCGCGCCGGTTCCCGCGGCCGCGACCTCGGCGCGCTGCTGCTCGGACAGCGGGTCCAGCCGCGCCAGCGGCAGCTCCGGCGGGGCGTCCGCCAGCTGCCGCAGCAACCGCAGGTAGCGGTCCCGCGCGGCCGCCAGCAGCGGCTCGTCGTGGTTGGCGGGGTTCGCGTCGAAGTCGAACCGCAGCTCGCCGTCGCCGCGGTCGTAGGCCACCACCGAGAAGTCCTCGGACGGCGGCGCCTGCAGATTGTGCACGGTCGCGGTGCACGCGCCGAATTCCAAGCCGTAGGCGAACTTCTGCACGTTCACCACCGGCCCGAAGAACACCCGCCCGTCCTCCGGGTAGCCCAGTTCGCGGCGCAGCCGCTCGCCCCGGTACCGCTGGTGGCGCTGCACCTCGGCGATCGCGGCGGCGACCTGCGCCGTGAACTCGCCCGCGGTGGCGGCCGGGTCCACCCGCAGCCGCAGCGGCAGCACGTTCGCCGACATCGACGGCGTGCGGCGGGCCGGCTCGGTGGTGCGGCCGGGCACCGGCAGGCTCAGCACCACGTCCCGGCTGCCGGTGGCGGCGTGCGCGTGCAGCGCGGCGGCGGCCACGACCAGCCGGGACCAGCGCTGCCCCAGCCGGTCGGCGCCCGTCCGCAGCGCCGCGAAACCCGCTTCGTCCACAGTGGAGCTCAACCGCAGCGACCGGTCCGCCGCGGCCGCGGGCCGGGACACCATGCTCGCGAATCCCGGCCCGTCGGCGAGTTTCTCCCGCCACCACCGGCGATCGTCCTCGAACTCGGCGGAGCCGCGGTATTCGTCCTCTTCGGACCGCAGCACGTCCGGTTCCGCCCAGCCGTGCTCCGGAACCGGCTCCGCGGCGACGAGGTGCGCGTAGACCTCCGCGATCCGCTGCGACAGCAGGGTCATCCCGACCCCGTCCAGCGCGATGTGGTGCACCCGCTGGAACAGCAGGTGCCGCTCCTCGGCGACGCGCAGCACCGCGGCGCCGAACAGCGGCCCGGCGCCCAGGTCCACCGGCCGGTCCAGTTCGGCGCGCATCCACGCCGCGGCGGCGGCCGGCGGGTCGGGTTCGGCGCGCAGGTCGAGCACCGGCACCGCGAGGTCGACGGCCTGCGACCGGCGGCGCGGCAGCCCGTCGGCGTCCGCGGTGAACGTCGCGTGCAGCGCGGTCGCCTCGCCCGCGGCACGGCGCACCGCCACCACCAGCAGCGCCGCATCCAGCGGCCCGGCGAGGTCGACGTACTCGCCCCACAGGTAGCGGGAACGGGCGCCGGACGCGGCGCGCTCGGCGATCCAGATGCCCAGTTCGGCTTCGGACAACGGCGGCTCGGCGGAGTTCTGGCCCAGGTTCATCGGTCGTTCCTCACGGGAATGGCCTGCGTGCGCCGGCCTCGGCTCGCCGCGCCGGTCATCGGGGCGGCCCAGGGGTCATCGCCCGCGGGACGCGCGGGTCGACGGATCTCGGTTCACTGCGGGGAAAGTGGTGTCAGCCGTGGCGGGGTGCGGCGGTGCCGCGCTCCCCGTACCTGGTCCGGCCGCAGCTCCCGCTCGGCGGACGGCGATCTCCCTCGCTCACGTCCTGACCCTTGCACGCGGCACGACGGACAGTCGACACAAAGCACCTATTCAGACCAATTCGGACAACTCGCTCGATGTCGCGGCCCACAGAGGGGTTGCGCCGGTGCGACACGGGGCGGCCTCCGGGGCGATCACGGAGCACGGCGTGTCGCCCGGTTCACCGCAACGGAGCGTGCTCGTCCAGGAAGTGCAGCAGTTCCGCGCGGCTCACCGCGCCGCCGATGCTGTGGAAGTCGGCGTCGAAGGCGTGCTCGCCGTACGGGAACGCCGCGTACACCACCTCGTCGCCCGCCGCGCGCAGCCGCTCGGCGAAGCCGTGCACCCGGTCCTCGAAGATGAGGTGGTCGGACGCGCCGGTGACCAGCAGCGTCGGCATCAGGCCCGGCCGCACCCGATCCAGCGCGGAGGCGTACTCGTAGCGCTGCGGATACCGCTCCGGGGAACCGCCGAGGTAGCTGACCGACACCCGCCGCGCGTATCCGGCCACCCCGTTGTCGTCGTAGGCGCCCGCCAGGTCGACCGCCGGGTAGAAACCGGCCACCGCGATCGGCGGGGCGGGCGGAGCACCGCCGCAGCTGCTCGCCGCGTCGTGGTCGGCGAGCGCGTACCCGGCGTTGATGCTCAGGCTGCCCCCGGCGGAACCGCCCGCCAGCACCAGCAGCGACGGGTCGACGCCGAGCTCCCCCGCGTGCCCCGCGACCCAGTTCATCGCGCACACCACGTCCGACGTCGCGTCGCGCCAGCGCACCGGTGGCGCCAGCCGGTAGTCGATGGAGATCACCGGATAGCCGTGGTCGGCGAGGTTCCGGTAGAGGGCGCGCTGCTCGTAGCGGCTGCCCGCGATGAATCCGCCGCCGTGCACCCACAGCACTGCGGGCCGGTTCGCGCCGGGCGTGCGCGGCGACCAGATCGAGGCCCGCAGCGGCGTCCCGTCCACGTCGGCGTACACCTCGGTCCGGTCCGGTGGCGCGGCAGGCGTCCCGGTGTCGACGAGGTCGGCGAGCCCGATGCTCGCCCCGCGGTCGTGCGCGAAGGACAGCTGCGCGCCCAGCACCACCAGCGACCCGAGCAGCGCGAACGCGCCGCCACCACCGAGCGCGGTCGCGCCGCGCCGCGATCCGGTGCGCCGGGCGAGCACCGCGAGCAGGCAGCACAGCAGCGACAGCAGCACGAACCCCAGCGCCCACCGGCCGACGTACCGCGAACCGAGCGCCCCCGCCACCGGCACCGCGGGGACGAGGGCTCCGAGCACGAACAGCACCAGGACCGCCGCGCACGCCAGCAGCGGCGGCACGGCGGCCCTGGCGAGCAGCGCTACGGCACCGGGCCGGTCGGTCTCAGGAGCCATGCCCCCACGTCTACCGGCAGCGCCGCGACGTCGCCCGGTGGGGCGACATCCGGGTTCGGGACGCCGCGGTCCCGGGCCGGGCGGCGCCGGTCAGCCCGAGATCCGTCGGCAGCCCGGTGTCCGCCGGGTGGGCGGTGTCCGCGGAGGGCGGTGTCCACCAGGTGACGCGGTGTCCGGGGGGTCGCCACCGCGACGGGCCGGGTCGTCGCATCGCCGTCCGCGGACTTCGCGGCGGGCTCTCGGCGCGCAGGACGCGCGCGGACCGGCCCGGCGACCGCGCGACCTCGGGCGACTCGACGAGCAGCACTGGCACCACCACGAGCCGGACCACGGGCTCGACCCGCCCGTGCCCGCTCCTCGACCAGCGGAGATCCGGGCGCGGGCCGGACGGCCCGCGCCTCCGGACACGTCAGTCGCGCGGGGTCTTCTTCCGGCCCGTGAACTTGTTGTACACGACCAGAACGATGATCGCGCCGATGATCGAGCCGATCCAGCCCACGGGTTGGAACCCGCGGAAACCGAAGGTCAGCGCCCCCAGCACCACGCCACCCACGACGGAGCCCACGATGCCGAGCACGATCGTCCGCAGCACTCCGATGTCGTCCTTGCCGGGCACGACGGCCCTGGCGATGAACCCGGCGATCAGGCCGAGCACGATCCAGCCGATGGCGGTACCGATCATCGCTTCCTCCTTCTGTCGGTGCCCCTCTCGGCGGAGACCCTACTTGGCGGAGATGCCCCGGGCCGAGCCTGCGCACGGGTGTGTTCGGGCAGATCGTTGACAAATTCCGTTGCCGATCCTGCAATGGAAGGATGACCGAACCCCCGTCCCCCGAGCTGGACGCGACGCTGGCCCAGGTGGGGCCGCGGCTGCGCGCGCTGCGCAAGCGCGGCCGGTTGACGCTGGCCGCGCTGTCCGAGGCCACCGGTATCTCGGTGAGCACGCTGTCCCGGCTCGAATCGGGCAGCCGCCGCCCGAGCCTGGAGCTGCTGCTGCCGCTGGCGAAGGCGCACCAGGTGCAGCTGGACGAGCTGGTGGGCGCGCCCGCCACCGGCGATCCGCGGATCCACGCGAAGCCGATCGTGCGCCACGGCCGGACGTTCCTGCCGCTGACCAGGCGTCCCGGCGGCGTCCAAGCCTTCAAGATGATCATCCCGGGCGGGTTGCGCGGTGAGCCGGATCCGCAGACCCACGAGGGATACGAGTGGTTCTACGTGCTCAACGGCGCGGTCCGGCTGGTGCTGGGCGACCAGGACCTGACCTTGCGGGCCGGCGAGGCGGCCGAGTTCGACACCCGGGTGCCGCACTGGTTCGGGCCCGCCACCGGCGATGCGGTGGAGCTGCTGGTCCTGTTCGGCCCGCAGGGCGAACGGATGCACGTGAAGTCGAAACCGGCCGGGTGACGCCGCCGCCCGGCCTCGGGCGGCGGCGCGGGATCAGTGCGAGCCCGGGGTGTAGTGCCCGGGGACGTTGCGGCTGGTGACCGCGATCCGGTTCCACGCGTTGATCACGGTGATGGCGGCGATGAGGTGCGCCAGTTCGGTCTCGTCGAACTGCGCGGCGGCCCGCTGGTAGACCTCGTCGGGCACGAACCCGTCGGTGAGCACGGTGATCGCCTCGGTGAGTTCGATCGCCGCGATCTCCCGAGCGGTGTAGAAGTGCCGCGACTCCTCCCACGCCGAGAGCTGCACGATCCGCTGCACCGACTCGCCGGCGGCGAGCGCGTCCTTGCTGTTCATGTCCAGGCAGAACGCGCAGTGGTTGAGCTGCGAGGCGCGGATCTTCACCAGTTCCAGCAGGGTCGGGTCGAGCCCCTTCCGGGCGGCGGCGTCGAGCCGGAGCATGCTCTTGTAGACGTCCGGCGCGAGTTCCGCCATGTTCAGCCGCGGGGTGTGCTCGGGTTCGTAGGAGTGCGTCATGCCCACGACGCTAGTGCCGCGAGGGCCCGCTCTCCTGGTCCACTTCGCGCCCGATCGGCTGGTCCAGTGCTGCGGGCCCGGCCCACCGGGCGCGCGGTCACTCCTCGATGCTGAAGTCCTGGCCGTACACCGCCCAGTGCAGCGGCGTGGTCAGCGCCAGGTTGCCCTCGTCCAGGAAGCGGCGCTGCGCGGTGTCGACGCGGCTGGTGTCGCTGTGCGCCTCCTCCTCGTTCATGGCCTCCACCCGGGCGTCCAGGAACGCGTGCAGGTACGCGGTCTCGTCGCCGCCGTCCGCGGGCGGGGTCGCGCGGTCCAGGGCGGCCTGGCGGATGGCGCCGAAGCTCGGCCAGTCCTGGCCGGGGCCGTGCATCACGATCGCGTCGTAGTAGGCGAACTGGCCGAGCGCGCCGAGCCCGTCGTCCTTGGCCTGCCGCACGGCCGGGTCGAAGTACACCCGGTCGCGTTCGGCTTCCTGCGCCTGCTGGAAGTCGGGGTCCTCGGCGGCCTGCGCCCAGGCGTCGGTGAAGCCGGGGTCGAGGCCCTCGTGCGAGTCGGTGCCGTCGACCTCGCGCAACGCGGGCAGGTAGTCGGCCAGCGGGTTGTCCGGCTTCGCCTCGGTGTAGGCCTCGACGAGCGCGAGCATGTCGCCGGTGCCGGAGCAGAAGCCGATGATCCCGGCGGTGTAGCCGCGGCCGTCGCCGATGTCCTCGATGTAGCCGAACTGAGCGCGCCAGTCCAGCGAGGAGTTCTCGGCGCTGGACACCAGCTGCATGGCGATGTCCTTGGTGTGCGGGTCGGCGAGGTCGCCTTCGGCGGCGGGCGCGGCCCGCAGCGCGGCGGGAGCGGCCGCCGGAGCCGCCTCGGGGACCGCCGACTGCGCGGGCAGCGCGGTGGCGCCCAGCGCGCCCGCGGCGACACCGGTGGCGAGCAGCAGCCGGAGGGTCCGCCGGGGCAGCGGCTTCGAGGGGGTGGCCATGTCGTCGGACTCCATCTTCGGGGTTCGGGTCTTCGGGATTCGGGTCTTCGGGGTTCGAGGCCGGTGAGCGTCGGGGGGCCCACCGGCACCGAGCAGCCAACCGGGGCCCACCGGGAGCGTCAACACCGGCCGCTCGGACGTGCACCGCGGCGGGCTCGGGTGCGCGGCTCCGCGCCTGTTCAGGACCGCGGTCGCGCCGGACAAGTGGGAAATTCCCCCCGACTCGCGGCGCGATCACCTGCGCGGACGGCTCCGCCGGTCGCCGCGGTCCGCTCCGCCGCGGGGAGCAGCCCCTGCGCGCCGCACCGGGAGGCGGAGAACACGTTCGGGCCGCCCGGCGTGGTTCCGGCGCCGTTGTCCGTGCAAAGATCCGCTGCGGTCTGTTGCAAGGAGCTTGCTGTTGCGAAGTGCTGGTGGATTCCTCGTTCTCGGGCTCGCGCTGGTGCTGGGCGGGTGCGGTTTCACCGGAGGCGGCGCGGACGAGGACGCGCTGGAGGTCGCGGTGACGATCCCGCCGCGCGCGGCCTGGTCGCCCGCCTCCGACGACGCGCTGCTGCTGCAGCGGCTCGGCGTCACCGACACCCTCGTGCACGCCGACGCCGACGGCGGTGCCCGCCCCGGGCTCGCCGAGAGCTGGCGGCGCACCTCCCCCACCGAGTGGCGGTTCACCCTCGCCGCGGGCCTGCGCTTCCAGTCCGGTGAGCCGGTGACCGCGCAGGCCGCCGCCGACTCGATCGACCGCGTCGTGCACGCCCCGGCCCCGCCGCGCGCGCTGAACGGCACCGTCGAACGGGCCACCGCGCTCGACGACCGCACCCTCGCCGTGCGCACCACCGGGCCCGACCCGATCCTGCCGCAGCGGCTCGGCGCCGCGAACGCCGCCGTCCTCGCGCCCGCCGCGATCCGCCCGGACGGCTCGGTGGACCCCGCGAAGGGCGTCGGCACCGGGCCATTCGAGATCACCGCCGTCGACGGGGACCGCGGCGCGCAGCTGCGCCGCTTCGACGGCCACCGCGGCGGACCGGCGAAGCTCGCCCGCGTCGACGTGCGCTTCGTGCCGGACGCCTCGGCCCGGGTCAACGGGCTGCGCAGCGGCGAGTTCGACCTGATCGACAAGGTGCCGGTCGCGCAGCTCGGCGAGATCCGCTCGGACCCGGCGCTGCGGGCCGACGCGGTGGACCTGCCGCGCACCACCGCGCTGCACCTGAACACCGCGCGCGGCCCGTTCGCCGATCCGCGGCTGCGCGCCGCCGCCCGCGCCGCCATCGACCGGGCGGGCCTGGTCAGCGGGGTGCTGCAGGGCCAGGGCGTCGCCGCGAGCCACTACTTCGGCCCGGCCGTGCCGTGGAGCGCCCAGCACCCGCCGCCCGCGCCCGACCCGGACGCGGCGCGCCGGGAGGTCACCGCGGTGCGCGGCGGCGCGCCCGTGCCGATCACCATCGGCACCTACCCGGACCGGCCCGAGCTGCCCGCGCTGACCACCGTCGTCGCCGACGAGCTCGGCCGCGCCGGGTTCGCGGTGCGGATCGTGCAGGAACCGGCCGGGAGCATCGAGCCGCGCATCCTGTCCGGGGAGCTCGACGGCGCGGTGTACTCGCGCAACCAGCTGGTCGACGTGCCCGATGCCGCCGCTCACCTGGCCAGCGACTTCAGCTGCCGCGGCGGGTTCAACCTGGACCACTTCTGCGCGCCCGAGCTGGACGCGCTGCTCGCCGAACTGCCCGCGATCAGCGATCCGGCGCGGCGCGCCGAGGTGTTCCGCCGCGCCGACGAGCTGCTCGCCGACCGGATCGCGGGCATCCCGCTGGTGCACGAGCAGCAGCGCTTCGCCTACCGGGACGCGGTGCGCGGAGTGCCCGCCGACCCGCTGGAACGGGAATTCCTCACCAAGGAGGTCGAGCTCGGATGAGCGCGCCGATCGTCGACTACTGGAACGACCGCGCCCGCCGCGGCTACGACCAGCAGCCCGGACAGGACCCGGCGCTGGACCTGTGGGCGAAGCGGATCTGCCCGCTCGTCGCCGACGCCGTCGGGCCGGGCGCTCGGGTGCTGGATTCGGGCTGCGGCACCGGATTCCTGGCCCGCATCCTCGCCGCCGACGGGCACCGCGTCACCGGGCAGGACGCCTCGCCGGGGATGCTGGCCGTCGCCGCCGAGCGCGCCGCCGCGGACGGGCTCGCCGTCGACTGGCTCACCGGCGTCGCCGAGGAACCGCCCGCCGGACCGTTCGACGTGGTCGTGACCCGCAACGTGCTGTGGACGCTGCCGGAACCGCAGCGGGCCGTGGACGCGTGGGCGCGGGTGCTGCGCCCCGGCGGGCTGCTGCTGATCAGCGACGGGCGGTGGGACGCGGCCTCCGTCGGCGACGACGCCGCCGAAGAGCGGTTCACCTCGTCCTATTCGGACACCGCGCCGGAACTGCCGATGGGCGTGGACTTCGCGGGCTGCGCCGACCTCGTCGACCGCGCCGGGTTCGCGGACCGCGCCGACCGCACGGCGCTGTTCGACGGCGCCCCCTACCCGAGCGCACCCGGGTTCTTCCTGCTGTCCGCTCGCGCCCCGCGGCGGTGACCGGGAGTCGCGGCCTGCTGCTGCGGCTGGCCGTGGCGCCGGTCGTGGCGGTGCTGATCGTGCTGGTCGCGGTGCTGCTGCCGGAGCTGACCGGGGTCGACGCGGCCCGCACGGTGCTCACCGCCCGCTACGCCGACGCCGATCCCGATCCGGCGCTGCTGGCCGGGATCCGCGCCGAGCTGGGCCTGGACGTGCCGCTGCCGCAGCGGATCGCGGCGCGGCTCGGCGCACTGCTCGGCGGCGATCCCGGCACCTCGTGGGTGTCGGGCGAACCGGTGTCCGCGCTGATCGGGCCTGCGCTGCAGGTGTCGGTGGGCATCATGCTCGGCGCCGCGGTGCTGTCGTTCCTGGTCGGCCACCTGGCCGGGCTGGTGGCCGCGCACCGGCCCGGATCGGTCGTGGACCGGGCGATCTCGGGACTGGTGCGGGTGTTCTCGGCGGTGCCGGAGTTCGCGCTCGCGCCGCTGCTGGTGCTGGTGTTCGCGGTCGGGCTGCACGCGCTGCCGAGTTCGGGCTGGCGCGGGCCGGAGTACGCGGTGCTGCCGCTGCTGTCGCTGGTGCCGTCGCTGGCCGTGCCGATCGCCGCCGTCACCCGGGAGCAGGTGGTGGCGCTGCGGCGGGAGAACTTCGCGGTCGCCGCCCGGGCCCGCGGGCTCGGCGAGACCCGGATCTGGGCGGTGCACCTGGCGCGGCCCGCGCTGCCCGCGGCGCTGTCGCTGCTCACCTACAACGCGGCCGGGGCGATCTCCGGCACCACCGCCATCGAGGTCGTCTTCGACATCCCCGGGCTGGGCAGCACCGTGGTGGAGGCGGTGCGGGCGCAGGACGTGCCCGTCGTGCAGGCCGGGCTGGTGGTGGCGGCGCTGGCCGCGCTCGCGGTCGGCGCGGTCGGCGACCTGCTCGGGCTGGCCGCCGAACCACGTGCGCGGCGAGAGGCCCTGACGTGAGGGCGCGGCGCTGGGCCGCGCTCGTCATCGCCGGGATCGGCGCGGTGGTGCTGGGCGTCGGGCTGACCGGCGATCCGCTGGTCACGGACATGGGAGCGGTGCTGCGGGCGCCGTCGCTCGCGCACCCGCTGGGCACCGACGAGCTCGGGCGGGACGTGCTGGCGCGGCTGGCGCACGGCGCGCTGCTCACCCTCGGCACCGCGGGGTCCGCGCTGGTCGTGGCGGTGCTGCTGGGAGTGCTCGCCGGATGCGCCACCGGGTGGAGCGCCTCCCCGGTCGCCGCGCTGGTGCGGGCCGGAGTGGACGTGGCCACCGCGCTGCCGCCGCTGATCGTCGCGCTGGTGACGACGCTGATCGCCGGGCCGAGCACGGCGGCGCTGCTGCTGGCGCTGGCCGGGGTGAGCTGGCTGCCGTTCGCGCGGCAGGCCGATGCGATGACCGCGCAGCTGCGGACCCGGAACTGGGTGCTGGCGCACCGGGCGCTCGGCGCGGGCCGGCTGCTGATCTGGCGGCGGTCGCTGCTGCCGTTCCTGGCCCCGGCGGCGGGGGCGCTGGCCGCGGTGCGGCTGCCCGCGCTGGTGAACACGGTGGCGGCGCTGGGTTTCCTGGGGCTCGGGCCACCGCCGCCGCGGCCGGAGTGGGGCGCGATGATCGCCGAGTCGGTGGACCACCTGGGCACCGCGCCGTGGCTGCTGGCGGCGCCGGTGTGCGCGCTGGTGGCGGTGCAGACGATCGTGACGGCGCTGGTCGCGGAGCGATAGCGGCCCCGGTCACCGCCGACGGCCGGTCACCACTGACGGGCGCTCACCACCGACGGGTGGTCACCACCGACGGCCGCTCACCGGCCGTGGAAGCGGGGCGCGCGGCGTTCGGTGCGGGCGCGGCTCGCCTCGGCGGCGTCCTCGCTGGCCCAGCAGGCGTCGTAGGCCTGCTCCAGGTCCGCGTCCGGGACCTCGGTGTCGAGCGAGTTCAGCGCGAGCTTCGCGTAGCGCAGCGACAGCGGCGCCAGCTCGGCGAGCTCCCGCGCCCAGTCCACCGCGTCCGCGTGGGTCCCGAGCCGGTCCACCAGGCCGCGCTCGTGGGCGGTCGTGGCGGGGAGGCGTTCCCCGGCGAGCAGCAGCGCGCGGGCCGGTCCGCCGCCCGCGAGCAGCGACAGCCGCCGCACCGTCCACGGGTCCACGGCGAGGCCGTTGCGGGCGGTGGGCACCGCGAAGTAGGCCTCCGGCGCGGCGACCCGCAGGTCGGCGGCGAGCGAGAGCTGCGCGCCCGCGCCGACGGCGGGCCCGTTGATCGCGGCGAGCACCGGCACCGGCGCGTCCAGCACGGACCGCAACGCGGTGTAGAGCGCGTCGCGGAACTCGTCGCCGTACACGCCGTCCAGGTCGGCGCCCGCGCAGAAGGTGCTGCCCTCGCCGGTGAGCACGAGCGCCCGGGCGCCCTGCTCGACCCGCTCGGTGACGGCGGCGGCGAGCCCGCGGCAGTGCTCGAGGTCGAGGGCGTTGCGCCGCTCGTGCCGGTCGAGCGCGATCAAGCCGACCGTCCCGTCCCACCCGGTGCTGATCATCGCGCGCATCCTCCCCGAACCCGGTGCCGTGCCGCCGCCAGTGCACCACCCGCGCGCCGACGGCGGTCCCCGCCCCGCACCAGATCACATCCACCGGACCGCGCTGAACGGTCGAACCGGCCGCTCACCTGCGCAGGCCCCGAGGAGACCGGGACCTCGGCCTCGTAGTGCCGGCGAGGGGCGGGACCAGCTCGGGAGGTGCGCGGCTCGGGCAGTACGGTTCCGGGGTGCGTGTCGAGGTGCTCTCCGATCATCCGCGGTCCGAGGCCCGCCGGACCGAACAGGCCGCGCGGGAGCGGCGCACCCGCTACGAGCAGGCGGTGGCGCAGGCGCGGGAGCGCCACGCCCGGCGCCGCTGGTGGCAGGTGTGGAAGCTGCCCGCCCAGTGGCGGGAGCTGCGCCGGTTGCAGGCCGCGCGCCCGACCGACGACGCTGCGGTCCAGGACCGGCTCGCCCAGCAGGAGGCGGGCATCGAGGCGGAGGACGCGGTGGCCACCGCGCTGGAACGCCTCTCCGACGACTGGATCGTGTTCCGCGGCTACCGCAACCGCCGCGGCGAGGTGGACCACCTGGTGGTCGGCCCCGGCGGGGTGTGGGCGATCGAGGTGAAGAACCACCCGGGCCGGGTGCACGCCGACGGCGATTCCTGGCGCTCGGAGGTGTTCGACCGCTACGGCAACCACGTCGAGGACCGCACCCTCGCGGACCGCAGCGGCCGGAGCTGGGGCCGCCAGGTGCGGGACGTGGCGAAGGCGCTCGCCGACTTCCTGCGGCAGCGCGGCCGCCAGGTGCTGGTGCGGCCGGCGCTGGTGGTGGTGAACCCGCGCGCGGAGATCGGTTCGGTGCGGCGCAGCGGCCTGGCGCTGGTCACCGCGAGCCTCGACGAGCTGGTGCGCACCTTGCGGCAGGCCCCGCCGACGCTGGGCCCGGCGTCCGCGGACGAGGTGGCGCGGCTGGTGCGCCGCGATCACGCCTTCCACGAGAAGCGCCGGGCGCAGCGGGACGGCTAGCGCCCGATCCGGGCGGCGGGCGCCGCCGAGACCAGGTGCAGCACGCGTTCCAGCGGCCCGCGCCCGAGCAGCGCCCGCCACACCACGGCGAACACCACGACGATCGCGGCCAGCAGCACCCACGCCAGGTGCGGTGCGACCTGCTGCAGCCCCGTCAGGCCGTCCGTCCCGATGGCCGCCAGCAGCACGATGTGCCCGGCGTAGGCGGTGAGCGCGAGCGAGCCCACGGCCGCGATCGGCGTCAGCACCCGCGCCCGCTCCACGAGCATGCACAGCCCGATGACCAGCAACGCCGCCCCGGTGGCCCCGACGACTTCGAACGGGCTGCCGCTGTGCGCGCCGGCCGAGAACAGCAGGAACGGGCTGCCCGTCCCGACGGCGCCGAAGCCCCTGCTCAGCAGCACGTCCACCAGCTCCGGCGGTACCGCGCCGCCGAAGGACGCCAGCACCTGCTCGCGGGCGCCGAAGACGTTCATCGCCAGCCACGACCCGCCGTAGCCGACCAGCGCCAGCCCGGCCCCCAGCAGCGCGACCCGGCCGCGCGCGGCGCGCAGGTCGATCCTGCCCAGCGCCATCCCGGCCAGCACGAACGGCAGCCAGGTCAGCACCGGGTAGCCGCCGTCCAGCAGCACGTGCTGGAACGCGGTGCCCGCCCCCGACCAGGACGTGAAGTCCTCGAACCGCGGAATCGCGCCCAACTCACCGGCGGGCGGCAGCGCGCTCCGGATCAGGTAGGACGCCAGCGGGGCGGCGATCGCCAGCACCGCGGCCAGCACGCCCAGCGTCGCGGCGCGCAGCCGCAGCAGCGGCAGGGCCAGCAGGAACAGCACGCCGTACGACGTGAGGATCACCATCACCGGCGCGCCGAGCGCGCTCAGCGCCAGCCCCAGCACGAACAGCACGACCGCGCGCACCGCGATCCGCACCGACACCTGCCGCCGCCGCAGGCCTTCGACGGGTGCCGTCCCGCCGCTGAGCAGCGCGATCGACAGCCCGGCCAGCACCGCGAACAGCGCGGCGGACCGGCCGGACACGAGTTCGCTCAGCAGGCTCTGCGGCGGCCCGGTGTGCGCGATGAACATGCCGAGCACGGCGAGTCCTCGCGCGATGTCCACGCCGATCAACCGCCCGGTTCCGGCAGGCCGGTGGATCGGTTCCGTCTCTGGGGAAGTGATTCCTGTCGTGCTCACCGGATCATGCTCGCCGGTGGGGCGGGCGGCGCGAATCGGCCGCTCGGTCAGCGCGCGTACGACCATCGGGCAGCGAGATCCCGCGTTTCCGGCTGATCGGACTAGGTGGGATCACCGATGCGCGCCACCCCGGCCCGGTAGACGATCCGTTCCGGCGGCAGCTCCGGCTCCGCTTCGGGGCGCCAGTGGGAGGGGGCGACGACGCCGGGCGGCACGACGTCCATGCCGTCCAGCAGGGCGCCGATCTGCTCGGGCGACCGCCAGTAGCTGGGCGGGTTGACGTCCCGGTACAGCTCGGCGATGCGGGCGGCGGTCTCCGGGGAGAGCCACTGGGCGGAGGAGTGCGAGAGGGCGAGGTAGCTGCCGGGGACGAGTTCGGCGACGTAGCGGTGCACGAGGTCGGCGACCTCCGCGTCGTCCTCGATGAAGTTGAGCACCGCGACCATGAGCAGCCCCATCGGCCGGGTGAAGTCGAGCAGCCCGGTCTCCGCGGCCCGCGCGAACACGACCTCGGGGTTCCGCACATCGGCGTCGATGATGTCGGCCTGCTTCTCGTCCACGAGCAGCTGCCGCGCGTGCGCGACGGTGACGGGTTCGTTGTCCACGTAGACGACGCGGGCGGCCGGGTCGACGCGGTGCGCGATGTCGTGCACGTTGCCCGCGGTCGGGATGCCGGAGCCGAGGTCGAGGAACTGGTCTACGCCCTGGTCGAGGAGGTACCGCACGACGCGGCCGAGGAAGGCCCGGTTGGCGCGGATCGAGGGCACCACGTCGGGGTTCACCGCGATGACCCGGTCGGCGGCCTCCCGGTCCGCTTCGAAGTTGGTGTAGCCGCCGAGGTAGTAGTCGTACATGCGGGCCGAGTTGGGGCGCCGCAGGTCGATGCCCTCGGTGCCGACGGGACGTTCGCCCGGCCACCGATCCATGGCCCCACCTCCGACTTCCCCGCGCACCTGCGTCCGCCGCGACGGTCCTGGACCGCGGTTCAGCTCTCGAACGGCCGCAGTCCGGCGAGCGCGGTCCTGATGCGCTCGGGCACGCGGACCGGGCGCCGCGTCTCCCGGTCGACGTACACGTGCACGAACCGGCCCACCGAGGCGGGCTCGTCGGCTCCCCCGCCGAACACGGCGAGGCGGTACACGACACTGGTATTGCCCACGCGCTCCAGGCCCACACCCACCTCGACGTCTTCGGGGAAGCCGAGTTCGGCGAGGTAGCGGCAGTTGGTCTCGACGACCAGCCCGATCTCGGGGAAGTCGCGGATGTCGGCACCGGTGGCACGGATCAGCCAGCCGTTCACCGCGGTGTCGAACCAGGAGTAGTGCACGACGTTGTTGACGTGGCCGTAGACGTCGTTGTCGGCCCACCTGGTGGTGATCGGCCAGAGCACGGCGAAGTCGCCGCGGCGGGGCAGGTCTTCGGCGGAGTCGGCCATGCCCGGACACTACTCGCCGGTAACGGCGGGCGGCTCCGGACGGTCGGCGATCTCGGCGCGGACGCGGTCCTCGATCGCGGGTTTGCGCAGCCCGAGGCCGGTGAGCACGCCGCCGCCGCCCTCGTGCTCCAGCAGGGCCAGCAGCAGGTGGCCGGTGTCGACGTGCTGGTGCTCCAGGCGCAGCGCCTCCCGGAAGGTCAGCTCCAGGACTTTCTTGGCTCCCGCGTCGAACGGGATGAGGGCGGGGACGTCGGCGCCGCCGGGCGGCAGCGGCGCGGTGGCGGCGCGGCGCAGCACGTCCGGGGTGATGCCTTCGGCGGTGAGCACGCGGGTGGCGGTGCAGCCGGGCGCGGCACCCTCGGACGCAGGGCCGTCGGACGCGGCGAGCAGGCCCAGCAGCAGGTGTTCGGTGCGGATCTCGACGTGCCCGGCGCCGTGCGCCTCGTTCTGGGCGGCGACGACGGCGCTGCGCGCGGGGCCGGTGAACCGGCTGAACCCCTGCTCCGGGGAGAGGCCGGAGCCGTTGAAGCGCTTCTGCGCGGCCTGCTTGGTGACGCCCATGCCGACGCCGATGTCCTTCCAGGACGCGCCGGAGCGGCGGGCCTGGTCCACGAAGTGGCCGATGAGGTGGTCGGAGATCTCGCCGAGGTGGTCGGCGGCGAGGACGGCGGCGGAGAGCCGGTCGAGCGCGTCGGTGTGCACGCTGGTGATCGCCGCGATGAGGTCGTCGAGGCGGACGGGCGGGGACAGCTGGAGGGGTTCACTCATGCGTCAACCATAGGTTGACGAAATCCATTGCGTCAACATCCGGTTGACGATGGTTCCGCGACGCGCTGCGCCGCCACCACCGCGGCCCGCCGGATCCCGGCGGCGTCCCGGTTCCGCGCGCCGCCGTCGAGCTTGCCGATCGCCAGCGCGGAGAGCGCCATCGACCGCGCGATGCCCAGCAGCACGATCAGCAGGTCCGCCGGATGCCAGGACGGGTCGACGTGCCCCTCCGCCTGCCCGCGCCGGATCTCGTCGATCTTCGGGCGCAGCGCGGTCAGCCGCAGGTCGTCGGCACCGAGCCGCTCCGGCTCGTCCAGGTCGATCCAGGCCTGCAACCGGGCGCTCTGCGGATGCTCCAGGTAGTGGTCGAACAACCTGCCCACGTAGCCGGGCACGTCCTCGCCGCGCAGCGCGGTCCGCTCGTCGATCTCGGCGACCCAGCGGCGCACGACCTCCTCGAACAGCACCTGCTTGCCGGGGAAGTAGGCGTAGAGCCGGTCCTTGCTGGCCTGCGCGTCGGCGGCGATGCGGTTGATCCGGGCGCCTGCCACGCCGTGGCGGGCGAACTCGGCGGTGGCGGCGGCGAGGATCCGCTCCCGGGTGGCGTGGCCGGCTGCGCGCATCGGGTGAGACTACCTTGCCGAACCGTTCGGTTCGGGAGTACGTTCGGCCGCCGAACCATCCGGTTCGGGAACTCGCAGCCGCAGGGAGCCGCCGTGCACCTCGACCAAGCCCGCACCCGGTTCGCCGAACTCCGGCGGCAGGACTCCGGCGTCTCCCCCGACGAACTCGACGAGATCTGGGCCGCGCTGCCGACCATCGCCGCCGCGGACGTGCTCGGCGCGTGGCGGGGCGCCGACTTCGCCACCGGCCACCGGCTGTCCCGGCAGCTGGTCGCGGCGCGCTGGCACGGCAAGACCTTCCACTCGGCGCTGGACGCGAAACCGCTCATCTGCCACGACGAATCCGGCGCACCGTTCTCCGACGTCCGGCTCGGCGGCGGCGAGGCGACGCTGTGGAACGTGGAGTTCCGGGGCGAGGTGACCGCGACGATGGTCTACGACGGGCGCCCGGTGCTCGACCACTTCAAGCCGGTCGACCCGGCCACCCTGATGGGGATCATGAACGGCAGGCCGGAGCAGGTGCTCGACGACGGCCGCCACTACTACTTCCTGCTCGAACGCGAGTGAACGCCCCGGCAGCGCAGGAGGTCCCGTGCAGATCACCGCGGCAGTGGCACCGGAACCCGGCGCCGAGTTCGTGCTGGAGGCCGTCGAGCTCGACGAGCCGCGCGCCGACGAGATCCTGGTCCGCGTCACCGCCGCCGGGCTGTGCCACACCGACCTGATCACCAAGGACGATCCGCGCAGACGCGAACCGATCGTGCTCGGCCACGAGACCACCGGGATCGTCGAGCGGACCGGCCGCGAGGTCACCGGGGTCCGGCCCGGTGACCGGGTGGTGCTCAGCTACCGCAGCTGCGGGGCGTGCCGCAGCTGCGCCGCGGGCGACCGGGCCTACTGCGCGCGGGCGCGGCGGCTCAACGGCTCGGGCAGGCGCCCGGACGGATCGCCGACGCTGACCTGGCGGGGCGCGCCGCTGGGCGGCTCGTTCTTCGGGCAGTCCGGGTTCGCCACGCACGCGCTGGCGACCGAGGACAACGCGGTGCGGCTGGACGGCGCGGTGGATCCGCTGGTGGCGGCGCCGCTGGGCTGCGGGTTCCAGACCGGGGCCGGGGCGGTGCTCAACGTGCTGCGCCCACCGCCGGACGGCAGCGTGGCGATCTTCGGTGCGGGCGGGGTGGGCCTGGCCGCGCTGCTCGCCGCCCGGGCGATCGGGGTCGGCACCACGATCGCGGTGGACGTGCTGGCCGAGCGCCGCGAGCTGGCGCTGCGGCTCGGCGCGACCGCCGCGCTGGACCCGGGCGAGGGCGAGGTGGCCGCGCGCATCGGGGAGCTCACCGGCGGCGGCGCGACGCACGCCGTGGAGGCGACCGGGCTGGCCCCGGTGTTCGAGGAGGCGCTGGCGGCGCTGGGCACCACCGGGATGCTGGCGGTCGTGGGGCTCGGCGCGACCTCCGCGCGGCTGGACCTGCGCGACCTGCTGCACCGCGGCAAGTCGGTGCGCGGCTGCATCGAGGGCGACGCGGTGCCGCAGCGGTTCATCCCGGAGCTGCTGGCGCTGCACGCGGCCGGGCGCTTCCCGCTCGGCGAGCTCGTCACCGCCTACCCCTTCGCCGACATCAACCGGGCGGTCGCCGACCAGCGCGCCGGGCGCGTGCTCAAACCGGTGCTCACCTGGTGATCCGCGCCCGGTTTCCCGCCGCGGGGCGGCGACCCTCCCCCGTCGGCGCTGCGGTCGCCGGGAACGGGTTGCACCGGCAGGTAGCGTGGGAGTCGGTTGAGCCCACAGCCGCGACAAGTCTTTCGCCACCGAGGGCGTGCGCTCGGCCGTCGTACCGCGGCATCGTCCGCGTTCGCCGCCCGCTCTCGGTACCCCCAGGAGGCGGCATGCATGTGACTCCCGTACGCACCACCAACGCGCTGGCACTGGAAGAGCAGGTCGGCATCTCGGCACGACGTCCGCCGACCCCTTCCGCGCCACCGCGCGCCGGGGGTGGGGCGCTCGGGCTCGAGCTGCACCGCCCCGACCCGGGAACCATCCTGCTCGCCGCCCGCGGTGAGCTCGACGCGGGCAACACCGGGCGGCTGCGCGAGCTGCTGTGGCACCGGCTGGCGTCCTGCACCGGAACCGTGGTGCTGGACCTGTCGGAGATCACCTTCGTGGACACGGCCTGCCTGCACCTGCTGGACCAGTGCCAGCGGCGGGCCGACCAGCACGACATCTCGTTCCGCGTGGTCCTCGACGAGCGCGGCCTGCTGGACCGGCTGCTGGAGCTGGCCGACGTGCAGGTGCGGTTCCTGACGTTCGCGGACCTGCCGGCCGCGCTGCGCTGACGAGTGCGGGGCCGTGCCGCCTGCCGGACGGCACGGCCGCGCGCTCACTCGGACCAGTCGATGCCGATCGCGCCGTCGGACACGAGCAGGAACTCGCAGCCGTCGACGGGATCGGCTTCCTCCGGCCCGTAGACGTGCCCGGCCTGCACGGCGCGCACCGAGCCCGCGCGCACCCAGCCCTCCTCGCCGAAGCGCAGCGCGCCCTTGACCATGTGGTAGGTCGTGTTGAACGGGTGGCTGTGCTCGGGGGCGGAGTAGCCGGGCGGGAACCAGGCGTAGAAGACGTTCGGCGCGAGGATCTTCACCTGGGCGGCGTGGTCGCCGCCGGGCAGGTGCGGGTCCTCGAACGGAACCCACGGCTCCTCGTCCAGGACCTTGGCCCAGACGGCGGGGGTGTCGTCGATGCTCATCGGTGGTGGATCTCCAGTCCGGGAACCGGGCGGCACGCTTCCTTCGCCGGACAGTGTGCTCCTCGACGATCACCGGCGATCCACCGACCCCGAACCGTTTTCGGGAATATACCGGCGGTTTTATGCCTCAGCCGGGATCATCTCATCACCGGATCGGGGCAACCGCGGCTCGGGCGAGACATCACTCCACTGAGGACTCTGATCGCCGAACATCCGGCAACCGCAACCCATTCCCCTTGCAGTCCACAATGGATCGCGCCGGACCGGGGCCGAGAACCGCACCCGAACCGGTGAAGCCCGTTGGCCCGAGTGACCGAACCGGGATACCGGCGGGTGGCCGCCGCGCACGACGACCACCCGCGGTCACGCTCAGCGGCCGAGGCCGCCGCGGAGGTTCGCGGTGTACCGCTCCCCCGCCGTCGAACCGGGCGGGAACGTCTCGGACAGCTCGGCGACCACCTCGGCGGGCAGTTCCAGCCGCGCCGCCTCCAGGTTCGCGTCCAGGTTCGCGGCGCGCCGCGTCCCCGGGATCGGGACCACGTCATCGCCCTGCGCGAGCAGCCAGGCCAGCGCCAGCGCGGCCGGAGTGGTGCCGAGCTCCTCGGCGCGGGTGCGCAACCGGTCGACGCGGGTCAGGTTCTGCTCCAGCGCCTCCTCCGCGAACCGCGGGTAGCGCGCCTGCCTGCCCTCCAGGTTCTCCACGTCGGCCGCGCTGCGGATGGACCCGCCGAGCACCCCGCGCCCCAGCGGCGAGTACGCCACCAGGCCGACGCCGAGCTCCCGCGCCGCGGGCAGCAGCTCCGCCTCCACGTCCCGGGTGAACAGCGAGTACTCCTCCTGCGTCACCGCGATCGGATGCACCGCGTGCGCCCGCCGCAGCGTGTCCGCGGAAACCTCGGAGACGCCGATGTGGCCGACCTTGCCCTGCTGCACGGCCTCCGCGATCGCGCCGACGCTGTCCTCGACCGGCGTGGACGGGTCCACCCGGTGCAGGTAGTACAGGTCGATCCGGTCGGTGCCGAGCCGCTTCAGGCTGGAATCGATCGCCTGCCGGATCCGCTCCGGGCGCCCCAGGCCCTCGCCGCCGCCCGCACCGGTCTTGGTGGCCAGCACGATCCGCTCGCGCAGCCCGCCGGACAGCGCCCGGCCGATCAGCTGCTCGTTGTGCCCGTTGCCGTAGACGTCGGCGGTGTCGATCAGCGTGATCCCGGCTTCGACGAGGTGCTGGACCAGCCGTTCGGACTCCGCGTCGTCGGCCGCGCCGTAGACCCCGGACAGCCCCATCGCGCCGTACCCGAGGGCGCTCACCGCGGGGCCGCTCGCGCCGAGCCGGTGTTGCGGGATGTCGTCTCGTCGAGTCAAAGCCATCAGTCGGTGACCTCCCTTGTCGCCGTCGTCCGCGCTCGGCCGCGCGGACCACCGTCCGTCCGGCGCAACGCAGCGGCACCTCCGACCGTTCCCGCCACCCCGGAACTTCCCGGATCGTGGGCCCTCCACCCAGGTGAGCGCCCCGAGCCCCCGAGCACGAACCAGTGGCCCACTCACCTCCCGAAACCGACCAGGTGAGTGGCCCATTCACCCAACGAGAATGGGCCGGTGGGCCATTCACCTGTCAAAACCGACCAGGTGAGTGGGCCCTTCGCCCAATGAGGGCGGGCCGGTGGGCCACTCACCTGTCGGGATCGGGCAGGTTGAGTGGGTCTTCGGGCCGGTGGGAGTGGCGGGTGGGGCGTTCACCTGGAGCCGGTGGGGTGGTCAGCTGTGCCAGTTGCGGTAGAGGCGCACCGCGTTGCGCAGCGCCATCGTGACCGTCATCGGGCCGATGCGCGGCACGAACACCCCGGCCGCGTCCACGATGTCGTCGTCGTAGTTCTTCAACGTGGAGAAGTTGATGCAGGTCGCGCCAGGCTTGATCTCCGCGGCGCGGACCAGCGGGAACTCGCGGGACGGCACCCCGGTCACCACCACGTCGGCCTCGGCCAGGGCGGTGGCGCGGTCGACGTCGGTCGGGCGGACCTGGAACGCGCCCTCCTCCTGGGCGGGCAGGTAGGACAGCGGGCCGTCCACGTCGAACGAGGTGACCTCGGCGCCGTCGTTCGCCATCATCGCCGCCAGCGGCTGGCCCACGATCTCGCTGCGGTTGAACACGCACGCCTTCAGGCCGGCCAGCGGCTGGGCGGCACCGGCCCGGGTGATCCCGGCCTGCTCGACGAGCTTGAGCACCGCGAGCGGGGTGCAGGGCAGCACGGCGCGCTTGGTGTGCTCGACGTCGATGTAGCGGCGGTTCTCGTAGAGGCAGCGGCTCCAGAACGAGTGCAGTCCCTCGACGTCCTTGCGCGGGTCGACGAGCTCGCGCAGCCAGCGGTCCTGCGCCGGCCCCATGATCGGGTAGTACAGGAAGATGCCGTGCACGCCCGGGTCGCTGCCCGCCTCGTGCACCGCGCGCTCGACCTCGCCCGCGGGCAGCACCCGCTGGTCGAAGCGGATGCCGACCTTCTCGCAGCCGCGCCGGGTGTACTCGGCGTAGGTCTGGGTGGGGCCGTCCCCTTCGACGCGGAAACCGGTCAGCGTCAGCGGTTCCGGCAGCGCCGCGACCTCGGCGCGGATCTCCGCGCGGAAGGTGTCGGCGAGGGCACTGGGGTTGAGGAGTCGAGCGGCCACGGGTAGTTCTCTAGCACAGCGGCCGGTCGTCGGCGACGCCGCCCCGGAGCGACCCGCAGCGCGCTGACCTCCTGTTCCACCGATCTCCCCGGGCTCGCGCGGGGCGGCGGCGGGCGGCGGTGTGTCCGATGTCAACCGCCGGAAGCGCATGATCGGGTGGTGCGCGCGGTCAGCCGAGCTCGGCGAGCTTCCGGAAGTCCCAGCTGCTGATCTTCGTCGGGGTGACCCGCAGCCAGCCGTGCCTGCCGTCGTGGATCATCTCGTCGCCGCCGAGGTACTTGCGGGCGAACAGCAGCTCGATCTCGGCGAGGGCCGGTTCGGGTTCGCCGGTGCGCGGGGCCTCGCCGACGACCTCGGCGGTGCCGGTGAGCTCCACGCCGCGCAGCTCCTGGTACTCGGTGCCCGCGTCGACGACGACACTGATCCGCGGGTCGCGCACCAGGTCGGCCCAGCGCTTGCTGCGGGTGAGGGAGTTCAGCCACAGCGCGGTGCCGTCCCAGCCGAACCAGAGCGGGGTGGCGTGCGGCCCGTCCGGCCCGATGGTGGCGACCCGGCAGGTGCGTTCGGCGGCGAGGAACGCGTCGCGCTCCTCCTGGCTCATGGCGATCCGGCGGCCGCGCTTCTGCGGCCGGAGCTCGTCGGTCATGCGCGCTCCCCTCCTGCCCCGAGGTGCTCGGCGAAGAACGCCAGCACCCGGCGCCAGGCGTCCTCGTCCGATTCCCGGTGGTAGCCGATCCCGGCGACCCGCAGCAGCGGACCGAACGGGCCGACCTTCAGCTTGTTGGCGAAGCCGTGCCCGGCTTCGGGATACTCCTTGACGTCGTGCGGCACGCCGAGCTCGGTGAGGTGCGCTTCGAGCTGGTCGGCGGCGCCCTGGAGCGCGCGGTCCTTCCCGCCGAAGCTGGCGACGACGGGGCAGGCGCCGTCGAGCACGGCACGGTCGTGCGGGACCTGCCCGTAGTAGGGCGCCGCGGCGTCGAAGCCGCGGGGCGCGGCGAGCAGCGCGAACCCGCCGCCCATGCAGAAGCCGACGACGCCGACCTTCCCGGTGCAGTCCGCCCGGTCGGCCAGCGCGCGCCGGGCCGCTTCGACGTCGTCGAAGGCCTGCCCGCTGCCGGTGCTGAGCTGGCGGAACACGGTGCGCACGCAGCGGGCGAACCCGCCGCGGGTGTAGAGGTCCGGCGCGATGGCGAGGAAGCCCTCGGCGGCGAACCGGTCGGTGATGGCGCGCGCGTCGTCGGTCATGCCGAACGCGTCGTGCACGACGACCACGCCGGGCCACGGGGGCGCCCCGGAGATCGAGGGGTAGGGCGCCGCGAGGTGGGCGCGGAGGTCGCCGTCTGAGGTGGGCACGGTCGTGGTCACGACCTCGAACCTAACCCCGCAGCACGGCGCTGTCACTCGCCCGCCCACCCCCGAACGAGCGTGGCGCGGCCCCGGAAGAGGATCGCACCACCCATCCACAATGGACTGAACCCCATCGCCGAACCCGCACCGCGGTTCGTGCCTTCTTCCTGTCAGCGGCGAAGCCGATGAGCTGCCGACCACCGGAGCAACCGGGCCACCCGCGGGTTCTCAGCGCTTTCCTCGCGAGGACAGCGATTTCTCCTGTGGCGGAGCCACCGGTGAAAT